>JANNOS010000003.1:0-14297 GCA_031399315.1 Methylophilaceae bacterium
ACCCAGTTTTGCAGCTTCAGCTAATACGTTTTTCAGGGCTACACGGGTATTAAGTGGGTATGGATTACCCTGAAAATGGTTGTCAGCTGGCATCCAAGCGACTTTAGGTTCCCAAGGTAATTGGATGATATGGTCTAAATCAGGTACAGAGTTTAGCTCATCATCACTTGGCGCTTGACCCAAACCATCCAATGCATAACCCGTGTAGCGCTCAGAACCTGCCGCCATTTGTGGTAAATGGTCTATAGGAACGACTTTAGCTTTAGGGATACCGTGAATATCTACATAAGCACCAATGCAATATTTAACGCCTTTTTCTTTAAGTTGCTGTTGAATCGTGTCAATTTCTACTGCTGTTTTCATGTACTAGTAGCCTTATCAAATGAATCATAATAGGAGTTTGTCAAAGGTGGGTTTTCTTGCATGCCTTTGATAACCAACGCGCTTAAATCTTCTACCATCCAGTTAAACCACTCTGTACCTTTTTCTTTGCTCGAAATACTCGGAGTACCAGTTACTCCGTTTAAACTGGTGCGATTCACTGGATGCGAAAAAACTAAATTTTCAGTACGGTCAAGGTCATCAGCAAGATGCAGCTTATCTATACGTACCATCTCTGGCGCGGTGGCAAGCATGAGTGAGGTTTCTGCATCGTTGGCATGCCAATCTTCTCCATCGGCATGATGAAACTGTTTTACCCGTTGGCTCAAATGCGCAGAATTAAACACAGCCACCATCATGTCATCATGCTCTGCACGCAGCATTTCTAATGCACAGCGCAAGGGCGCAGCATTAGTGACATGTGTATTCACTATAAACAAACGGCGTATGCCGCTGTGATATGCCCAATCACCTAACTCTTTCATTAGGTTAATTAATGTAATAGGTGTTACCGCCAAGGTGCCTGGCCAACGTCGACTATGGCCAAGCGAACACCCATAAGGCATCGTAGGCAACATGGGGACTTTTGTTTTTTCTGCAACAGCACGACATAAGATATCTGCTAAGACGTAATCCATGCCACAACCCATATGTGGGCCGTGTTGTTCTGTAGCGCCTATCGGTAAAATGGCAGCTTGATTTGCAGCTACCAGCTTGCTGGGCAGCTCATCCCATGTGGTTTTAGACCATTCCATTGTCATGCACTACTCCACATTATCTGCAACGTTTACAAAACGAATCATATGCTGCTGAATAGAGACGTCAGGGCTCTCTTGCTCATCCTGCGGATGGATTAGCGCATCTAACCTTGCCTTGGTAGCTAAAAATTCTGCAGAGGTAAATTGGCTGGCACTGCGTGGGCGTGGCACAGGTACTTCTACCAACTCCAACACTTCACCTGGATGTGCTTTCAACACTAAAATTCTGTCTGCGAGAAAGATTGCTTCGTCTAAATCATGCGTAATGAACACAATGGTAATGTCGATATTGCGCCAAATCTCCAGCAAATGCGCTTGCATTTTGCAGCGTGACTGCGCATCAAGCGCACCAAAAGGCTCATCCATCAGCAAAATGCGGGGTTGATTCACCAAGGCGCGGGCAATGGCCACACGTTGCTTCATCCCACCAGATAATTCATGTGGATATGCATTAGCAAACTTCTCAAGGCCCACTAACTCAAGCCATAATTCGGCCTCACGCCCAGCCTCGATGCTGCTGATGTTGTTCATTTCCAAACCAAACATAACATTTTGCTTAACGGTACGCCAAGGGAATAACGTATAGCCCTGAAACACCATGCCACGATCTCGCCCGGGCCCAGTGATAGGCTTTCCATCTAACAGCACTTCACCGCCCGTGTAGCTTTCCAGTCCAGCCAAAATACGTACCAGTGTTGATTTACCACAGCCAGAAGGGCCAATCACACACACGAATTCGCGCTTGTGGGTTTGAAAACTCACATTCTTAAGCGCAACTGTTTCGCCATTCGCAGTTTTGTAAACCTTGTCTAAACCTTTAACTTCTAAAATAACTTCGCGCTGTTTGAGCTTATCAAAGCGCTGTTTTACTGCATCTGATTGCTCTAGGTAACTGGGCAGCAACAGCTTTTCCTCCGGTTTATTCATCTTCTCCACCCCTGTTCCTATTCTTTATTGGCCGCTTTATTCCAAGCAAATAGACGTTTGCCTAACCAAGCCAACAGCAAATCGGTACCAAGCCCTATAAACCCAATAATAAAGATGGCCGCGTAAACATTATCAAAGTGCTGATAGCGCGCCTGCTGTGTAATAAACCATGTAATCCCAGAAGTTGTCCCTATTAGCTCTGCAACAATTAAATAAGTCCAAGCCCAGCCCAACAAAATTCGCTGGTCTCGATACAAATCTGGCAAAATTCCAGGGATGACAACATGTCGTAACAACTTAAATTTACCAGTTCCCAGCGTCATGGCAGCTTCTAGCAAGGAGTAATCCAACTTACGGGTAGTATTGGCAATTACTAACACTTGTTGAAAAAATGTACCAATCACGATAATCGCAATTTTTGGCCCATCATAAATGCCTAAAATCGCTACCATCAGCGCGCCAAATGCAGGCGCTGGCAAATAACGGAAAAACTCAATAAAAGGCTCACTAAGTCTAGATACTGCGCTATAAGTGCCACACAAAATACCTAAAGGCACACCAATTAGCGAAGAGATGAGAAACCCAAAAAAAATGACTTGAATACTTTTCCACAAACTTTGGTGTAGCCATAGACCATCTTTTTGCGCTGGCGGCGTGGTAAACCCCGTGTAAAATGCTTTTGCAACTTCGTGTGGCGCGGGTAAGTAAATGGGGTTTGCCGGTTTCCCAGCTGGCAGAGACTTACCTTGTGCTTGCATGTTGGCAAGCTCTTCTTTAAAAGTGGTCTTGTCAATCAGCATATCAACTTGAAAATAATCGACATCCCCAGGCTGCTGAATCATCACCATCGGGTGCCAGATAAATGGTACATAACTGACCGCACACCAAATCAATAAAGGCAATAGAAATGAAGCCCATCCTATAATTTTGCGGCGATCAGGTGTTAACTCTTGTCGTACCGTAAACCAATCTGATGACCATGCTGAAAGATATGAAGACAAGCTCATTTCATCCCTAATTTAAAAATAATTGTGATTTCCAACTAGAAATTACTTATAAAAAATCGGATCAATCGCTTTGCTTAAATCTTGAGGTTCTTTATACACGCCATACTTAACATTAAAGTCATCTGCTATTTTTGAAGAGCCATACAAAGATTTAAAACCAGCAGCCTTAGCATAAGTCGTTTTGCCTTCTGCTAAAGTGAGTAGTTTCGTACCTTTAAGAAATGGCTTATATGCTTCTGGTGTTAAGCCCACGCGCGCTGCCATTATTTTTACGGCATCAGGCTGTGTTTTTGGATCGTTGATGTAAGCAACGACTTTACCCCACACTTTTACTACTTTGGCCCAGTCTTCTTTACGACTTGATAAGCTGGCAGGACTCACTGTGACTACGTCATAAATAAGCCCTGGTTCTTTAGCAGAGGTATAGATTGGCTTAGCACCAGGTACGCGCTTCATCGCTTCACCAGAATTTGGCTGCCAAGCACCAATAGCCGCTAAATCGCCAGAAGCTAAGGCCTGCGGTGTTTCATTGGTTTTGGTGTTTACAATTGTGACATCAGATTCTTTCATGCCTGCTTTTTCTAAGCCATTTAGCAATAAAAGATGCTCTACAAAGCCTGTTTCTAAGCCAATTTTTTTGCCTTTCAAATCTTTTAGGCTTTTGATCCCTGGTGCACCAACAATCATGTCGTTACCATTAGAGTAATCGGTCAGCATAATCATCACGTTCTTAGCACCACCAGAAGACATCACCAAGGCATCGCCATTGGTTACCGTAACGCCGTCAATTTTACCCACTGCAAATGCATCCATTGAGGCAACATAGTCAAACCAATCAAATTTAACATCTACGCCAGCTTCTTTAAACCAGCCCTTATCAATCGCAACCTGCCATGCTACCCAACCTGGCCAATCGCTGTAACCAATTTTTAAAGGTTCTGCAGCATGTGAAATGCCTGCAAATAATAAGGTTGCTGTTAATGCTGACGTTACTGAAAATTTCTTAATGAAACTTGAACAAATTGAACGCATGATTGGCTCCTTGGTTAGATAAAAATCGAGAAGGCGGCATTAAAAATGCATCCTCCCGGGCTTTTATCCCTCCGTGTAACCAATTGCTCTTGGCCGATAACTCTTGGACCAGTCACTCTAAAACCACCGAGCCGGAACCCTAGTCATCTTTTTGAAACTTAAACGGCTATTTTTACAGACAAACCGCTTTCTCACAAAATATATCCAGCAAGTAATATGCCACTCCATTCAATAAAAATTTATTTATATATATCATATAGTTATTAATTTTTAATGATTATTTTTTACCACATGCGTAATTTTATGCACCATGTAAGTGCGCTGTATGAAGAAATATGCACCAAAGTGTATTGATTGTTTTCATCCTATTGCTCCTTAATACATAGTAAAAAAACAAAATAAGAGAATTAGTTCATCTCGTTTTGTCGTGGAGCCATATTAAGGATGTGCAATCATCAACACAGTACAACGGGCGCTGATTATGTTGTAAGAAATGGACTACAGATTTGCAATATCAAGCGGGATTAATGCGCGCGTTAGCACGCCATTACCGGGTTCACTCAATATCTCAAAATGCCCGCCAATCGCCAATACACGGTTACGCATGCCAGACAGGCCATGCGTATTACCTTCTAGCGCACTCATATCCATACCAACCCCGTTATCTTCAATTTCCAGTTTTAAGAACTTGGCATCCGTTATCATATGCACAGAGATAGCCGTTGCTTTTGCATATTTATTAGCATTGTTCAGGGTTTCTTGCACAATACGGTAAGCTACCAAGCTGATCGTTTCATTCAATTTAGTATTTTGATCTGGTAAATCTAAAGTTAACTGCCATTGGTTGCGCTCTGCTGCATCCTCAACAAGAGACTTTAATGCTGGCCAAAAACCAAAGGTTGATAACATGGCAGGATGTAACTCTTGCACGATATGGCGTTGATAGCCAATCCCTTGGTCTATATAACGGCTGGTTTTCTTAAGTTTATCTACGAGCTCTGGCGCGATATCTTTTAGTTTTTTCATCACCCAAGCCAAATCCATTTTAGTTGCAGTGAAAATAGAGCCAAGCTCGTCGTGCAACTCTCTTGAGAGTTTTTGCCGTTCACGTTCAACGTCTGCCTGGTAATCAAGTGCTAAGCTTCTAAGTAATTTAGTTTGCGCCTGCAATTTTTTTTCATAAATCTCGTTTTCTTTAAGGATTTGTTGTTGCAGCTCACTTTTGACCGTAATTTCACTGAGCAATTGCTTAATCACTAACACTACTAAAAATATCAGTAACAAGGCGCCAGCCATCACTGAGCTACGAGCTATTACAAAAGAGTTATCACGTTTTTGTATTAAGGTATCAAGATAACTGTATTGATTTTTAATCATAGTGTCCGTGTATTGCATGAAATTATTCATTTCTTCAATACCATCATCTAAGTTCACCACTTGTTTGGCTTCTTGTGTTTTGCCTGATTTGGTTAGATTGACCGCCACCTTCATTTCGGCTGCTTTGGCCTCTAAGCTTTTAGAAATGGTTTTAATCCAATCACGTTCTATTTGCTGCTCTTTACCAGATGACGTATGAATCACTAAAGATTCAATTTTTTCTATATTATCTCTTGCCTCATCAAGTGCCTTATTAAAGGGCTCAAAGTAAACCCCACGTTTGGTGAATAAGTAACCACGCTGCGCACTCTCGGCTTGATACAAATTGGCTTTCAGCCTATTCAGAATGCTAACATTGGTCCGAATTTGGCCAATCACAGTATCTTGACGCTTAATTGACACGATCCAGCCATCAGTAAAAAGCACTGACACCATAGTGACAAACAACGCAGCCGCCAACATGGCAATAGTACGCCCACCAAGAACTACGATGATTTTTTCATACCACTGCCAGAGTCTCGTTAAAACGAGTTGAACGCCTTGCAAGATTATTTTCACAGTTACCTTTCCCATCCTGAGTAAGCACTTTCCTACAATGAAATCAGATTATAGCCTCTGAATAGGAATAACAACTTGTAATAAAGTATTAGTTAAATTTTGAATTAACTGAAGGGAAAATCATGCTTTATTACGCCATCGCGTTTTTTATTATCGCAGTAGTTGCAGGTCTATTCGGTTTTAAAGGTGTAGAAACTGCTGCAACTAAAATCTCAAAAATATTTTTCTTCATCTTTCTTGTATTAACTTTGTTAGTGGTGCTGGGTGCGGTGTTGGGCATTAGCTTGTTCGCTTAAGCAATTTAATCATGCTCTGTAAGTGCTTTCTTACAACAGAATCGGCGATTGCCCGCTTAGGCTAAGTAAAACACATCAGTAAAGTAACAGCTGGGCATTTATTATCAATGCTGAATTTTAGAAGGGAATCTGACATGCTACATTACACCGTTGTATTTTTTATTATCGCAATCATCGCAGCCGTATTGGGCTTTGGCGGTATTGCAGCAGGGGCGGCTGGTATTGCAAAAGTTTTATTTTTTGTATTCTTAGCCATGACTATTATTTCATTTTTAATGAGTAAAAAAGGTTAAATTTAGCTTTTTTTACCTTAATCAACATTTAATATTTACAAGGAAACTATTATGTTTAATCTTAATAAAACACCTGATACTAAAACTTCTGACGTGGCCGATTATGCTTCTCAACTAGTCGATAATGCCGAAAGCAATGTGAACCATATCGCGCACGACGTTAAAACATCGACTACAGACTTAAATAAGAAAATACAAAAGCAAGGCAAAGAAACAAAAGAAGATGTTTATCAATTAGTGGACAGCTTGAAATCGTTACTAGCACAATACACAGAAGATTCAAAAGTCACTGGAATCAAAAATCAATTAATTGATAAAGCGGTTAAGTTAAAAGGCGTGGTGCAAGATGAAGTGACCCATGCCTACAACGTCAGCAAAGCGCATACTGTACAGACCGTGCAAGACAAGCCTATTTTAAGCTTAGCAGTCGCGTTGGGTGCAGGCGTTTTGATGGGTTATATTTTAGGCACTAAACAATCGTCTAAATAACTTAACTCAATAGCGAAAGATCACCATGTGGAAAACTGTACTTAAATTATTTGCTGTTGTGTTTTTGCGTAGCCGCACTAATCACGTGACAACGGATTTTAACAACCATTTTGGTGCGATTAAAGAAAATATTGCGGTAATGGCAGAAAGCTGTGCCGCAATATTTAAACAAAACTTCAACGAAGATTTGCAACGTATCGTGAATAGTTTTTTTGGTCTTATGGTGATATCGCTTACCGTTGCCTGTTCTGGTTTAACTGGCACACTGTGGCTAGTTGCTAGTGCTTGGGACAGCCCGAACCGCAACATTATTTTAGGAAGTGCCATGATATTACCTCTTTTAATTGGCATCGGCATTTTTGTTTTCATGCGCTATTCATGGCAAAAAAACCCGCTGTTTAGTCGCTCCATCGAACAAATCGAAACCGATTGGTTAGTGTTTAGAGGTGGTTTAGATGGCACGGCTGATACATCTGCTGGAGCTAATAAATAATTCTAGTCGAAAATAACTTTTCAAAGCCATATACTATGTTTTAATCGTTATTCGAATATGGATCTATGTCATGAAAAAAATTTTACTGGTAGACGATCACAGCATTGTGCGCCAAGGACTAAAGAACTTAATTGAGTTGGAAGCAGATTTAGAAGTCGCAGGCGAAGCCTCTTCTGGCGTTGAAGCACTTAATTTAGTACGAAAAAACACTTTTGACATTATCGTTTTAGACATCTCCATGCCAGATAAAAATGGTGTAGATACCTTGCATGATTTACAGCACATCGCGCCAGATTTACCCGTACTTATTTTAAGTGGATACGCCGAAGCGCAATATGCGCTTAATTTAACCCGTAGCGGCTGCAAAGGCTATCTGTCTAAAGATGCGGATTCAGATGAAATTATTAAAGCAATTAGATCCATTGCTAACGGCAAACGTTATATCTCGGCTGAACTTGCAGAGTTAATGACTGAGCAACTCTCTCACCCATCAGAAAAACAACTGCACGAAACACTCTCAGACAGAGAGTTTCAAGTGTTTTTTAAACTTGCAGGTGGCTTAAGCCCCACTGATATTGCAAGCGAGCTTAATATCAGCATTAAAACGGTGAGCACTTACAGAACAAGAATACTAGAGAAAATGAGCCTTAAAACGAATGCAGACTTAACCTATTATGCGATTAAAAATGAGTTGATTGCATGACGCTACGTGCCGCAGAGTCTCTGTCAACTAATGTAGGACAAAACCTGATATTCGTTTGTTTTTTATTTGTGTAAACTATCAATAACTTAAACAAATAACGTAACAACTTTGTGCAAATAAGGTGCAAATAAAACCTACTTCAGCCTACAGTTCAACGGCATCGTTAAATCCAATGAAAATATTATTGGTAGAGGATTCATTGCTGATTCGCGATACGCTAATCGAAATACTTGATAACTCACGTGACTTAACCGTTAGTGGTATCGCATCCACGCAAAATACTGCAATTGCCTTACTGGATGAACAGCAGTTTGATATGCTATTAGTTGACATTGAGTTGGCGCAAGGCAATGGTTTTGAGGTGATTAAGCACACGCAAAAAGCTGAATATCCATTCAAAATTCCCGTATTTGTCATGTTAACGAATCACGCAAATACGCAATATCGCAAGCTAGCCAGCGATTTAGGCGTAAAACATTTTTTTGATAAATCGATGGACTTTGATTTAGCCATTGAAACAATAGAGTCTGAAGCGGCATTATTTTCTAGCGCTATCTAGTTTCGAGTCCAGTCTGGCTTGCGCACAAAACGACTGCGTTAAATATTTATTTGAAATTCGTTTCCTAATAAAATAATTACAACGTATTGATTTAATTAATAAAAATTTTTAACAAACCCCTCTACGAACCAAGGGGTCAGGAACCCGAATCTCTTCGGGCGCACCATATAAAACAAAGGGCTAGCTTAGGCTAACCCTTTGTTCATTCATGCAGTTCTATTTAATACGTACGAGTTATCAAGTAAAAATTAGCGCATACCTGGCAACTTTCCACCCATCATACCACCCATGCCACGCATCATTTTAGCCATGCCGCCCTTACTAAACATTTTCATCATTTTTTGCGTTTCTTCAAACTGTTTTAGCAGGCGATTCACTTCTTGCACTTGCACGCCGCTGCCATCTGCGATGCGTTTTTTGCGTGTGGCTTTAATGAGTTCTGGCTTACGGCGCTCTAGCGGCGTCATGCTGTTAATAATGCCTTCAATGCGGCGCAGCGATTTATCCGCATCTTCGTTATTGACCTTGGCGGCCATATTGGCCATTTGCGCAGGCATTTTATCCATGAGCGCGCCCATGCCACCCATTTTGCGCATTTGGCTCATCTGGCTTTTAAAGTCTTCCAAATCAAACTTGCTGCCGCTTTTAATCTTATCAGCGACCTTTTTCGCCTCGGCCATATCGACATTTTTATGCGCTTGCTCAATCAAGCCCAACACGTCGCCCATGCCTAAAATACGGCCTGCCATACGATCTGGGTAGAATGGCTCTAAGCCATCTACTTTCTCGCTTACACCAATAAATTTGATTGGCTTACCTGTGACATGTCTTACCGATAGCGCCGCACCACCGCGCGCATCGCCATCTAATTTAGTTAACACAACACCCGTCAGCGGTAGTGTGTCGCCAAAGGCCTTAGCTGTATTCACCGCATCTTGGCCCTGCATGGCATCAACAACAAATAAAGTTTCGATTGGGTTTAACAGCGTATGCAGCGCTTTAATCTCCGCCATCATTGCTTCATCAATGCCTAAGCGACCTGCAGTGTCAAAAATCAATACATCGTAATAATTTTTCTTGGCAAAATCGATGGCCTGCGAGGCAATATCCACGGGCTTCTGCGAGGCATTACTATCAAAACAATCCACTTCTAATTGTTTTGCTAATGTTTGTAGTTGTGCAATCGCGGCTGGACGGTACACGTCGGCACTCGCGAGTAAGACTTTTTTCTTTTGCTCTTTGAGTAATTTGGCCAATTTAGCCGATGTCGTCGTTTTGCCAGAACCCTGCAAACCAGCCATTAATATAATGGCTGGCGGCACGGCGGCTAAATCTAACCCCACATTGCCGCGACCCATGAGTTCGGTCAGCTCGTCATTCACCACCTCAATCACGGCTTGGCCTGGCGTTAGGCTTTGCAGCACATCTTTACCCTGCGCACGTTCTTTCACCTTGGCAATAAAATCTTTTACTACAGGCAAAGCGACGTCAGCTTCTAGTAGCGCCATGCGCACTTCGCGCATCGCATCGGCGATATTGTCCTCGGTTAATCGTGCTTGACCACGTAAATTTTTAATGACACCCTGCAGGCGACCCGTTAAGTTTTCTAACATTTAAGTTTTACTTTCTTATTGCACTTATGTATTTTATTAATACCCAATTACCTTAATTTTACATCATGCTAGGCGATTCGCACGACTTTTGCCATAATTACGCATATGCAAAATCTATGGCCACATTTAATTCCTTATTTAGTTGTCACCTTTATTTATTTAGCGGTTGCGGCCGATTTTTGGCGTAACGCTAAAACAATTGAAAAACCACAATCACTAAAACTACACTCGGCGATGATCGCACTTGGCTTGGCAATACACGGCTGGTTATTGTATCAAGGCATTTTTTCAGAAGGTTTTAATCTAGGTTTCTACAACGCCTTATCAGCTATATTTTGGCTAACCGTACTGGTTTACTGGTTAGCAGATTTAAACCATCAGCTCACTAGCTTGCAAGCATTTGTGCTGCCACCTGCGTCTTTATTTGCAATATTACCTGCGTTTGAGGTAAGCAATCACTTTCTTCCAAACGCAACACAGCCTTTGTTTATAGCGCATATTACAATTGCCATATTGGCTTATAGCCTATTTACATTTGCTGCCCTGCATGCGCTCTTGATGGCGCTTGCTGAGCGAAGCCTGCACAACAAACCTACCTTAATTAAACTGCCAAGCTTTCCGCCACTGCTTGTCATGGAAAGTTTATTATTTAAGGTCATTACTGTTGGTTTTATCTTACTAACGTTTACTTTAATTAGCGGCATGCTGTTTTCTGAGCATATCTTTGGTAAGCCTTTACAGTTTACGCACAAAATTGTATTTTCAATTGCATCTTGGGTGATTTATGGCTGGCTGTTATTCGGCCGCTTTAAGTTTGGTTGGCGCGGTCGCAAGGCGATTAACCTCACGCTGATTGGATTTGTATTATTGCTATTAGCCTACGTGGTAAGTAAATTTATTTTGCAAATTTTGTTAGGCCGCTAACGTGCTAGTTCAATCACGCAAGCTCATCTGCGGCCAAGCCTGTTCTTTGGCGTATTCGGTTAAAATCGCATCTGCATCCACCGCCACTGGGTTGGTCACCAGTTGCATAAGCGGTAAATCGTTGTGTGAATCGCTATAAAAATAACTTGTTTCAAAATCACTTAGTTGCTTGCCTCGCTCTGCTAACCATTGGTTGATGCGCGTTACCTTGCCTTCTTTGTAAGTCGGCACACCTGTTACGCCACCTGTATATTCGCCATTCACCATTTCTGGGTCGCTGCCGATTAAGTGCTCGATACCATACGCGGTAGCAATGGGCTTGGTGACAAAACTATTCGTTGCAGTAATCACCACACACAAATCGCCAGCGGCTTTATGCCTATCAACAAGCACTTGCGCTTTAACAGTCATCATCGGGCGGATGATTTTTTGCATGTATTTAAGATGCAGTTCATCCAAATATGCTTTTTTATGTTCGCTCAAAGGCTTTAGCTGAAATTTCAAAAATTCGACAATATCCAAGCAACCGTTTTTGTAATCCTGATAAAATTGTTCATTACGGTCATGATGCGTTTTCGCGTCCAACAATCCTTCTGAAATTAAAAACAAACTCCAGTTGTAATCGCTATCACCTGCTAGTAAGGTGTTGTCTAAATCAAATAAGGCTAAATTCTGTTTGGTCATTTTAATTAAATTTTCTAAATTTCATTACTTTTTTGGGTTGCAGAAAGCACCAAAAACACACCCACTAAAATAACGGCCAAAGCCATGTACTCAGTGCTTGTCACCTGCTCGTTTGCAAACCAAATGCCCAGCACAAAAGCCACCGCAGGGTTTACAAACGTATTACTGCTAGCCACTAGTGGGCGCACGGTTTTAAGCAAGTATTGGTAGGCACTGTAAGCCACCAGAGAACCTAGCACAACTAAAAACAGCATCGCGCCCCAAGATTTAGCGCTAATCACTGTTGGATAAACTTCGCCTTGAAAGGCGCTAAAAATCATAAGTGTAATGCCGCCCATCAACATTTGGCTAGCTGGCGCGATCAAGCCTGTAGGCATATCGAGATGCTTGCTCCAGACAGAGCCAAACGACCAACTGGCGGCGGCAAAAATGAGTAATGCAGCGCTTGCGTAATCGGGATGCCCATTTGTATTAAAAGTACCACCAAAATTTAGCAACGCAATACCAGCCAAGCCAATGACAATGCCCAACCATTCTTGGCGCGAAATCTGGTGTCCCCAAACAGAAGAGAAAATCGCCATCCAAATAGGTGCGGTGGCAATGGATAACGCCGCCACGCTAGATGAAACAGTTTGCTGTACATAGCTTACTGTTCCGTTGCCGATTGCGGGGAGCAAAATGCCAACGGCTGTAGCCGCCAGCCATTGTTTTTTGGTAAGCTTAGGTGCGCCTAAATAGCGCATCAACACATACAAAACAATACCCGCAATAACAAAACGTAAACCCGCCATTAAAAATGGAGGGAAACTTTCAATACCAAACTTAATGGCGAGATAAGTTGAGCCCCAAATAAAGTAGGTGCAAAACAGTGCTAAAGCAATGAAGAGCGTTTGGGTTTTATATTTAACCACTTACTAAACCATCAAAAATAAACTTAGAATGAAGCCAATTATAAATATTGCCCATATTCGTGAAGTCATTTCGGTATCGTTGGAGGTGCCCCAGATATGGCTTAGCATCGTAATAGTTCGCAAAGTACCTGAGTATGCGCCGTATACTAAAGCTAATATTGAAACAAAAAGAATCCACAAAAAAAGCGGCATATAGAATAACTTCCTAACAACAAAGCCAGTACCAGCCAACTTTAAAATAGAAGCCTTTGCCCAGAACTTAGCAAGTAAAAAAATAGGCGCTAAAAAAAATGTTATAAATGAAAAAATAAGTGCGGTGAGTGCACCAAAAACTCTGTCTACAATACCTGACGCCTCATCATCACGAACTATCATCAACGCATCCCTCTTCTTCTTAGGTCTAACTTGAAAACAACTATAATTAACTGCTCTGTAAGCCAATATCCATGCGGCCTACAGAGAATCGAAATAAGCTGCTATAACTGCGGATTCATTTTCTCGTCTTTTGAATAAAGCTTATTCAAGCCATTCAAATATGCTTTGGCGGATGCAATCACGATGTCGGTATCAGCGCCTTGCCCATTAACAATGCGCCCACCTTTGGCCAAGCGCACGGTCACTTCACCTTGGGCATCGGTACCGCTAGTGATGTTGTTGACCGAATACAATTGCAACTCTGCACCGCTGTTTACAATGCTTTCAATCGCTTTAAAACTGGCGTCCACAGGGCCGCCACCATCTGATTCTGCTTTTTTCTCTTTACCAGAATCACTAATGGTAATTTGCGCATGCGGCACTTCGCCCGTTTGGCTGGCGACGTGCAAATACACTAATTTGTAGTTTTCTGATGCTTCTTGCACAAATTCACCACTCACCAAAGCATGCAAATCCTCATCGAAAATTTCAGATTTTTTATCGGCCAAATCTTTAAAGCGGGCAAACGCTGCGTTAACTGCATCATCACTCGCCAACTGAATACCCAACTCGCCTAAGCGTGTTCTGAACGCGTTGCGGCCAGACAACTTACCCAAGGTTAATTTATTGGTATTCCAACCCACGTCTTCCGCACGCATAATTTCGTAAGTCTCCCTGTGTTTTAATACGCCATCTTGGTGAATACCAGACTCATGCGCAAAGGCATTCGCGCCAACAATCGCCTTATTGGGTTGCACTGGGTAACCCGTAATGGTCGATACTAACTTACTGCTAGGCACAATTTGTGTGGTGTCGATGCGTGTGGTCAAATTAAAAATATCCGAGCGCGTTTTAATTGCCATCACCACCTCTTCTAA
>JANNOS010000004.1:0-11689 GCA_031399315.1 Methylophilaceae bacterium
ATTCAGCGTCGGTCTGTTTATGCAAATCAATTTCCCTTAGCAGCAACCCAGTCTGACGATTTGATTCTTCTTGAGCAACCCGTCTAGTTTCTGACGTTAACACCAACCACCAAGCAACAATGCCGCTGGCAAAAACTAAGGCTAAAAATACTTTTAAATACCCTGCCCGCAATTGAGGCAGCAAATCAATAGCCGTAGCTTCCACAATGGTGGTTTCATGATAATAAATCAGCCCTAAGACGGCAGCAAAAAATGAAAGCGCGATGAACATGAGTAAAAGATAATGTGCAACCCCACCTTTTAGATATGGCCAAAGTGATTTAGGTAGACACTTCCTACTTAGCTCTAGCCATTGATTCGATAAACGCGCCTGTGGCTTGCAAGCGTCGTTACAGCGCGCATCCAAACAGCAACATAATGAACAAATTGCTCCCTGATACGCAGGGCAATGTGCCATATCATCTGTTTCGTATTCTCTTTCGCACACGACACACTTTTGCACGCGCGTTTCTGTCGGAAAAGTATAAGGCTTACGTGCAATGTAGTACTTGCCTTTGGTATACCACGCGATTAAAGGAGAGATTAACAAAGCACTAAACAAGGCGATGAAAGACGAAAATGCTTTTGCTTCAGGGCCAAATGCGCCCAAGAAGGCAGTAATCGACAGCGCAGATGCAATGAACATGGTGCCCACACCCACTGGATTTATGTCATACAAATAGGCACGCCTGAACTCTATACCTTTTGGGCTTAAACCGAGTGGTTTATTAATCACTAAATCGGCTACTACTGCGGTAATCCAAGCAATCGCAATGTTTGAGTACAAGCCTAACACTTCTTCAAGTACTTTAAATACATCTAATTCCATCAAAATAATCGCAATGACAGCATTGAATACCACCCATACCACACGTCCAGGATGGCTATGTGTTAAGCGTGCAAAAAAGTTAGACCAAGCTAGTGAACCGGCATAAGCATTGGTCATATTGATTTTTACCTGCGAAATCACCACAAATAGTGCGGTTGCAGCTAGTGCAAACTCTCTTGAGCTAAATACATATTCATAACCCACTAAATACATGTGGGTAGGATTGACAGCATCCAGAAATGACATGTCTCTCTGAATGACTAAATAGGCCAACAAAACCCCAGCAGCCATTTTGATCATGCCTAATAATATCCAACCAGGTCCGGCTAATAACACACCCAAATTCCATCGCCAGTGATTCTCTTTTGTTTTTTCTGGCATAAAGCGCAGAAAGTCGACTTGCTCGCCAATTTGCGGAATCAATGCAACGCCAACTGCAGTTGCCGCACCAAATAAGAGCAGATTAAACTCACCGCGCTCACCCGTTGCACCTGCAAAGAGCATCATGCGGGAAATGACTTCTGGGTCTTGATAGAGTATTGCCATCAGTGGCGCGCACATTAAGATAAGCCAAATTGGCTGACTAAACATTTGAATTCGGTTAATAAAAGTAACACCATGAATCACTAATGGAATGACTACCAGCGCACTGACTAAATAACCAATATAAAGCGGCAAATTAAAATATAGCTCTAGCGCGTAAGCCATAATGGCTGCCTCTAGTGCAAATAAAATAAAGGTAAACGATGCGTAAATAAACGAAGAAATGGTGGATCCAATATAGCCAAAACTTGCACCACGCGTGAGCAAGTCCATGTCTAGCCCATATTTGGCCGCATAAAAACTAATCGGCAACGCAGTTAGAAAAATAATAATGCCCACTGTCAATATCGCCCAAAGTGCATTTACCACACCGTAGTTGACTGCAATAGTGCCGCCGATAGCTTCTAACACTAAAAAAGAAATTGCGCTTAAAGCGGTGTTTGAAACACGAAAAATTGACCATTTACGAAATGATCTAGGCGTAAAACGAAGCGCGTAATCTTCTATCGATTCATTTGCGACCCAAGTGTTATAGTCGCGACGCACTTTAGCAATGCGCTGCGTTGGCTCAACTCTATCCAGCAAAGGTGTAGCGACACTACCGTTATCCAAATCTAATCCCCATTAAATCAACACCGCTATTCAGCATATATGATATTTGCAGCAACAATCGTGCCTTAGGCTATAAAATCACCCAAATGTATAGTAATTAATTTAGATTAAATAATCTGTACGCAGAATGACGTATATGCAGACACAGGTTAATACATGAGTGGTGTTAGTGAGCTAGCTGATTTGCTAAAGTAAAACAGAAAAAGAGTAGTATGGTTTTAAACCAATTACTTAAATACAAAATCACCTCAAAACCATACGCTGGCCTTGAGGTGATTATATTAAGCAGAATACTAGATTAACTTAATACTAGACTAGCTTAACAACAAATAACTGCCAGTTAACATCATCAACCAAGCTAAACCAATATGTAGCCATTTTGCGAGTTGAACGCGCTGCGAGCCAAGTAGCAAGCCTGCACCGTGTAGTAAAAGGGTAGCGAGCAACATGCCGCCCAGTGCCATATAACTTTTGTGTGAATGTAGCTCAACGCCATGTGCCATTCCATGAAATACCGCAAACAGTGCAACGACTCCAACACGGCTGATGGCTGAAATGGGCAAATTAATTATTAGCAACAATCCCATTGCCATCACACTGGCAGCAATTGCGGTTTCTACGCCTGAAAAAGTTAAACCAGCCAAACCAAACATAGCACCTAAGCTCATCATTAACATAAATGTAAGCGGCAATTGCCAGCGCGCTTTGCCGCCAAGCTTACTCGCCCATACGCCAATGGCTAGCATTACCAGCAAATGATCCCAGCCTGTCAGCGGATGCATAAAACCTGCATAAGCACTTGCTAAGTTATGATCTGGGTGAGCGCTGGCGACAGTGGAAATTAGTGAGAATAAAATAGCTAATGTGATTTGTTTTTTCATGGTATTTTCCTTAAAGCATTAAGCCTTGTTTTTCGATAAACTTCACAATCTCTTCTAAGCCCTGCCCGATTTTTAAATTGGTAAAAATAAATGGACGTTCGCCACGCATGCGTTTAGCGTCCCTACCCATTACTTCCAGTGACGCGCCAACCATGGGTGCCAAGTCGATTTTGTTAATCACCAGCAAGTCAGACTTGGTAATGCCAGGCCCCCCTTTGCGTGGGATTTTTTCGCCGGCTGCAACATCAATCACATAAATAGTCAGGTCTGACAACTCCGGACTAAACGTTGCAGCTAAGTTATCGCCACCGCTTTCTACAAATACAATATCCAAAGTTTTAAAACGTTTGCTGAGCTGCGCTACAGCCTCTAAATTCATAGAGGCATCTTCACGAATTGCAGTATGCGGGCAACCGCCTGTTTCTACGCCTATGATGCGCTCTGGCGCCAATGCTTCATTGCGGGTTAAAAACTCAGCATCTTCTTTAGTATAAATGTCGTTGGTTACCACAGCGATGTTATACACATCTCTTAAACGCTTACACAAAGAAAGCGTAAGCGCAGTTTTACCAGAACCCACAGGGCCACCGATGCCTACGCGCAGAGGTTCCTTGTAACTTTCTTTAATATTTGTTTGATCTTTCACTTGATCTAATGTGGCTTGTGTCATGATCTAAATAATCTACTGTATTGGGTTTCATGTAAACACCCAGCAATGCTGAGTAGCGGATTAAAATTACTAATTTCATCATCTTGTAGGGCCATTACATGCGCCACGATGTTTGACAAGGTTTGCCCGAGTGTCAATAAAATTTTCTGCCCTGCTACTTGCCCCAAAGGGACAGTTTTCATAGAGGCGCTGGCCTGATTTTCTAACCAACCCCATGCATAACCCTGTAACACATCGCTCACTGGAATTTTCCAATAATGCGCTACTGCAGCGTAAATAGTGGGGAAAGCTGGTTCCTGCAAATTGTTAATATTGGCGAGCAAATCCTCTGGCAAGTCTTTTAGGTCATTTAGCAAACGCACTAATGAATAGCCCATTTGTTTGGTTTCAGCCAAAGCTTCTGCGGTGTCGCGCCCAGCTTGATAGTAAGCATCCCATTCAGTGACGGCCGTCATATCGTTACTTTGCCAAGCTTGATATAAACGATGCAGCACAGGCAATTCAAAGTTTGCCTGATAGGTATGCAGCGCGTCACCTATCCATGTTTTTGCGCTTTCTAGGTCTTTCACATCACCGCACTCAATCGCCCACTCTAGCCCTTGTGAATAACTATATGCTCCTACTGGCAGCATTGGGCTAGTAAGTTGAAGCAATCGACTAAGTGCGAGTTGATCAACCATTTTTCAACCTAGCAGATGAACGTAAATTTGGGCTGCGTAAATTTGCTGTTGCATCGCCGTCATGCCCGTGACGATGACCACCACCGTATGCACCCGCTTCAGGCTCGAATGGAGCAATGGTTTCACTCACTTGCATACCCAAACCTAACAGCATTTCCTTGAGCACATAATCTTGCTCAAGACGTAGCCAGCCATCACCAATTTGTAAAGGTACATGACGGTTGCCCAAGTGGTAGGCCGCACACATAAGTTCACGTGCTGTTGCTGCAATCACGTTGTACACAGGCTCTTGCGCGGCAACAATTTGCACAACTATACATTTTTCTTTTGGACATTTTCCTTTTGGTCCATCCTCAGACTTTAATAAATCACCGCCGCGCAAAATAATACCTCGCGACAAGAATAATGCGGCCTCTTGGCCTGATGCAAGCTTGACACGCAAACGGCTTTTTTGCCTTAAGTCGAATGGCAGCTCTAGCGTGTCATCAATATGCCCTGACAATGCAACGCGTTCAGTTAAGTGAATCATGTTTTAAATAGTCATTAAAATAAAAAATAGCGTTGTGCCATCGGTAGCTCAGTCGCGGGTTCACAAGTTAAGTCTAAGCCATCTGCCAACACTTGGTAGGTTTCTGGATCCACTTCAATTTTGGGCATCCAGTTGTTATGAATCATATCTTTCTTTTTAACATGGCGTGTGCCGCTAATACCAACTAATGGTTTTTGCAAGCCCAGCGCAGCCACTGCAGGGTTTTTAAGTGCAGCCTGCGACACAAAAGTAACTGAAGTTTTTAAGCCGCCAGCAAATGCACCAAACATAGGCCGATAATGCACCGGTTGCGGTGTGGGAATAGAAGCATTAGGGTCGCCCATGGCTGCAGCGGCAATCATGCCACCTTTTAAAATAGTAGAAGGTTTTACACCAAAAAACGCAGGGCGCCAGATGACTAAATCTGCCAGCTTGCCTACTTCTAAAGAACCAACAATATGTGAGATGCCATGTGTGAGTGCAGGGTTAATCGTATATTTGGCAATGTAACGCTTCACGCGATAATTATCGTTATCACCGCTATCTTCTTTCAAAGCGCCACGTTGAATTTTCATTTTATGTGCGGTTTGCCACGTGCGAATAATGACCTCACCCACGCGCCCCATTGCTTGTGAATCAGATGACATCATCGAAAACGCGCCTAAATCGTGCAATATATCTTCAGCGGCAATAGTCTCGCGGCGAATTCGACTTTCGGCAAAAGCAATATCTTCTGCAATTGCAGGGTCCAAATGATGGCAAACCATGAGCATGTCGAGATGCTCATCGATTGTGTTTACAGTAAAAGGTCGCGTTGGATTGGTGGATGACGGCAACACATTAGCGTAGCCTGCAGCTTTGATAATATCTGGCGCGTGCCCACCGCCTGCCCCTTCGGTATGAAAAGTGTGAATAGTGCGCTCTTTAAATGCACCGATAGTCGTTTCTACAAAACCTGATTCATTTAGCGTATCGGAGTGAATAGCCACCTGCACATCCATTTCCTCTGCTACGCTCAAGCAGTTGTCAATGGCGGCAGGCGTTGTACCCCAATCTTCATGCAGCTTTAGTCCAATCGCACCAGCTTCTACTTGCTCGCGCAATGGCTCAGGTAAACTCACATTGCCTTTGCCTAAAAACCCTAGATTCATGGGAAATGCATCTGCGGCCTGCAACATGCGGTGGATATGCCAAGGCCCTGGCGTGCAGGTGGTTGCGAACGTGCCCGTCGCTGGGCCTGTGCCGCCACCTATCATGGTGGTGACACCCGACATGAGCGCCTCTTCAATTTGCTGCGGGCAAATAAAATGGATATGGGTATCTATGCCGCCTGCGGTGATAATCATGCCCTCACCCGCGATAATTTCAGTACCTGCACCGATAGCAATCGTCACGTTAGATTGAATATCAGCGTTGCCCGCTTTACCGATAGCTGAAATATAGCCATTTTTAATACCAATATCGGCTTTAACAATGCCCCAATGGTCGATAATCAGCGCATTGGTAATGACTGTATCTGCCACCTCAGCGGCAACCAGTTGACCCTGCCCCATCCCATCACGAATCACTTTGCCACCGCCAAATTTCACTTCTTCACCATAGAGTGTGTAGTCTTTTTCTACCTCAATCCATAACTCAGTATCAGCTAAGCGAACCTTGTCGCCCACTGTCGGACCAAACATTTCAGCATAGGCTTGCTTGTCTATTTTTACACTCATTATTTGTCTTTCATTTCAAGGCACCCATGACTTTGCCTGCAAAACCATACACTTTGCGGTCGCCAGCTAAAGCGACTAACTGCACTGTGCGCGTTTGTCCTGGCTCAAAGCGCACTGCGGTACCTGCGGCAATGTCTAAACGAAAACCATAAGCAGTTTGCCTATCAAAACTTAAAGCTTCGTTCGTCTCAAAAAAATGATAATGCGATCCGACTTGTATTGGACGGTCACCTTTATTCGATACGTCTATCGTTACGGTAGCTCGTCCAGCGTTGAGGGTAATCTCACCTTTTGTTATTTTCATTTCGCCTGGAATCATAATGTGGTCTCTAGGGAATTGGATGATGCACAGTTACGAGCTTTGTGCCATCAGGAAAAGTGGCTTCAATCTGTATATCAGGAACCATCTCAGCGATGCCTTCCATCACGTCATTCCGCGTCAATAAGGTTGCCCCGTAGCTCATGAGTTCAGCCACTGTTCTACCATCACGTGCTCCCTCCATAATGGCCGCAGAAATATAAGCAATAGCTTCTGGATAATTAAGCTTTAAACCTCGCGCCTTGCGACGTTCCGCAAGCAAGGCTGCAGTAAAAATGAGGAGTTTATCTTTTTCCCTTGGTGTTAATTCCATTGACTTTGCTCTTTATTTAAGTATTCCAAATACGCGGCCTAACGACTTCTCGCCCAACATACCAAGGACGTAAAATTTGCCATAGTTGCTCAAAGTACTGTCTTGCGCTCTGCGCTGATTGTCCAACATATCTTGCAGAAAATACTTCTGGTAAAGCGGTGACAGCATATTTAGCCTGCATATCCAATGCCAGCTTAGGCTGAATTTCTCTACAAGCAGCCAATAATCCTTGTGGTACTAACCCAGCGGCAATCACAAAGTTAGCCGAAACAGCATTGCCATATAACCCTACTATCGACTGCATTAGCCTTTGTTCTGGATTTAAACAAGAACGCTCATTCCAAATTAACTTACTGTGCCGGCTAATAATTAAACTTTGGTGCAGGCAACCCGTTTGCCACAGCTCATTCTGGGCCTGACGTCCAAAACACAAAATTTCCCAGCCTGCATAATTAGCACCTGCATCTAAATTTACCTCGGCACTAAACTTGACTTGTGCACCATCGAACAAAATATTCTCTTGCGGAAGCCATTCAAAACAAGCCTCATTTTGAACTTCAAACTTTAGATGTTGACTAGCTAACTGCCCATTCGCTTTGTACCATTTACCAGCGCCTGGTGTCGTGAGTAGCGCATGCGAGCTTTGATTTAACCTAACCTCGAGCGTTAATTCATCACCTCCAGCAACGCCGCCAGGCGGATGCACCACTACACCATGACATACTCCCTCACCTTCTGGGTGCAGGGTTTTTTGTATCACAAGAGGCCCCGTGTGTTGACGTTTGGCTAAATAACTGCGCCCATCTTGCTTGGCAAAATCTAGTGTTAAAGTTGCTTGCCATCGATTTGTAAGTCTTTTATGCGTATCTTCAAATATGTTAGGGCTATTAATTGACTGTATGTCATCCATATCTCCCTCATTCCACAAGATTTGTAAGATTTTTCTTCATTCACTAAACCGACAGATAGCCTTTAATTTTGGCTGCATCGACATTATCACGCGTATCCTCATGAATGAATTTACCCTTGTCTATGACAATAATGCGGTCCGCTATTTCCATAGTAAAACTCAGCACTTGCTCAGATACAATAATGGTAATTTCCCGCATTTTTCGAATCTCATTCAAGACTTTAGCAATATCTTTAATAATGGAAGGCTGTATGCCTTCTGTTGGCTCATCCAGTAACAACACCTTGGGATTAGTCACCAAGGCACGCGCAATCGCTAATTGTTGCTGCTGACCGCCGGACAAGTTACCACCTTTACGTTTACGCATATCGTAAAGTACTGGAAAAAGCGCGTAAATATCCTCTGGAATCTCACGTGTTTTAGATTTCTCTAAGCCAGTTTCAATATTTTCTTGTACCGTCATACTGGGGAAAATCATACGACCTTGTGGAACATAAGCCAGACCTTTTGCTACACGTTGGTAGCTATCAGCACCAACCAGACTTTCGCCATCCACAACTGCTTTAGTTGCCTTGCTAGGCAAAATACCCATCAAGGATTTAAAAAGTGTGGTCTTACCCATGCCATTTCGTCCCATAATAGCGAGCGTTTCATTTTTATTGGCGGTAAAGTTAAGGCCATGAATAACTTGACTTTGACCATAGCTTACTTGCAAATTTTCAATTTCAAACATATCAAGTCCCCTTAATGGCCTAAATAAACTTCAATCACTTTTTCATCTTCTTGCACTTTATCCATAGCGCCTTCAGCTAAAATTTTACCTTGATGTAGTACAGTCACTTTGTGGGCAATTTTCTTAACAAACTCCATATCATGCTCAATGACCAACACTGAACGGTTATTACAAATTTTATTCAATAGTTCGGCCGTTTGATCGCGCTCTTTAGCACTCATCCCAGCCACGGGCTCGTCCAACATTAACAACTGAGGATCCTGCATCAGTAGCATGCCTATCTCTAGCCATTGTTTTTGACCGTGACTCAATAAAGCAGCTTCCATATCTAAAAAATTCGTTAGCATGATTTCTTCTGCAATTTTAAGCACCTGCTCTTTCACTGCTTCCGAGCGTTTGAAGAATAAACTACCCCAAACACTTCTTCCTTTCGGGTAAGAAACTTCTAAATTTTGATATACCGAAAGATTTTCATAAATGGATGGTGTTTGAAACTTGCGTCCCACACCTTCGCGAACAATTTCATGTTCTGAAAGCTTAGTGAGCTCTTTATTCATAAACTTGATAGAGCCGTTAGTAGATTTAGTTTTGCCGCAAATTAGATCTAATACTGTCGTTTTACCGGCGCCATTTGGTCCAATCACTACGCGAAGCTCATTTTTATCTATATACATCGTCAGGTTATCAACTGCCTTAAACCCATCAAACGATACTGTTAGATCTTCAATAGCCAGCACAAAGTCTGTATTACTCATGCTTTTGCTCCTTTAATGTTGGTCACATCCATGCCCTTCACTGCTTTTTTTCTAACGTCTTTTTTTGCTGTATCAGTGACTACTGCAAACTCAGTAACGGCTTCAGTTATTACAGGTTCTGTTTTTTTTGTCGCAGTCACACTAGACTTTTTTTTAAAGAAGTTAAGTTTATGACTATATTTTTCCCAAATACCGGCTAAACCATTGGGGAAAAACATCACAACAGCAATAAATAAACCACCCATAAGGAAGAGCCAAAGCTCTGGATAACTTTCTGAGAAAAACGTTTTGCCAAAATTGACAAACAATGTGCCGTACACTGCACCTATTAATGACATGCGCCCACCTACAGCGCAGAAAATCACCATTTCAATCGATGGCACAATACCTACAAATGAGGGTGACATAAAGCCCACCTGTAGGGTGAACATTGCTCCACCGACTGCTGAAAATACAGCTGCCAAGCAGAAAATGAATATTTTAAAATTTGATACATCATAGCCAGAAAAACGGACGCGTTCTTCTTTATCACGCATTGCTAAGAGCAACATACCAAATTTACTATTCAGTACATATTTTGAAAGTAATATTGCACCAAACAGCAAAAAGCCATTTAAATAATACAAAATGTATTTGGCGCTATCATTACGTGTATCCCATCCCCAAACAGTTTTAAGATCTGTAATGCCGTTGACCCCCCCCGTAAAGCCTTGCTGACCAACAATCAAGATACTTAAGATGAGCGCAATCGCTTGCGTAATGATGGCAAAGTAAACCCCACCTACACGGCGCTTAAACATTGCAAAACCAATGATATATGCAAACAATGCTGGTACTGTCAGTATGAGAAGTATCGTTAAAGGTAAGCTCTTGAACGGCTCCCAAAACCAAGGCAAAGCAGTGATTTGGTTCCAGTCCATAAAATCAGGTATGCCGGGGGTGGTTTGTATTTTGGTAGTAATGGGATCTGAAGCCTCTAGCTTCATAAACATCGCCATACCATAACCACCCAGGCCAAAAAAGATACCTTGACCAAGACTTAAAATGCCGCCATTACCCCACAACAACACTAAACTAACGGCCACAAAAGCGTAAGTAAGATATTTGCCAACTAAATTTAGCCTAAATATATCTACGCCTAATGGCAATACCACAAATATTATTGCAGCGAGTACGGCCAGGCCTATTAGACCTTGTTTACCGCCCACTAATTTACTTAAGGATGCATTCACGTTAATTCTCCCGTTTTATTTGCGTAACTAATTACTTACGAAGTTTGGAAGCAAACAAGCCTTCTGGTTTCATCATTAATATGCCCACAATCACTAGCAAAGTAGAAACCTTGCCCATTGAACTGGTCATAAAAAATTGAAGGATGGATTGTGCTTGTGCGATACCAAAGGCTGATGCAATCGTACCCATCAAGCTAGCTGCGCCGCCAAATACCACAACCATGAAGCTATCTACAATGTAAAGCGTACCTGTGGTTGGCCCTGTAGAGGCGATGGTTGTAAACGCTGCACCCGCGATACCCGCGATACCGCAACCTAACGCAAACGTGACACGATCTACTTTTTTGGTATTGATGCCAACCGCACCCGCCATCACACGATTTTGCACTGTAGCGCGAACTCTCAAACCCCAGCGTGAGCGATACATGAACATATAAACGCCTGCGGTCACCAAAATAGCAAGTACCATCACAAAAACGCCATTAATCGGGATATCAATATCGGGTGTCGGTTTAAATGAGCCTAACATCCATTCTGGAAGTTCAGCACTCACCTCTTTCGCGCCAAAACTAGAGCGGAATGCTTGTTGCATGACCAAACTCAACCCCCATGTTGCCAATAAAGTATCCAGGGGTCGCTTGTAGAGATGTCGAATCATGATGTATTCAACAAAATATCCCAGCGCAAAGGCTAGAATAAACGCTAGTACGATGGCGAAAAGAAAGTAATAGTTTACAAAACCATAAGTGGCAGCCACTTTTGAGAGCATCACTGTGGTGTATGCGCCTATGGTCATAAACTCACCATGTGCCATGTTAATCACGCCCATTTGCCCAAAAATAATGGCAAGACCTAATGCCATCAGCAGCAATACAGTGAACATACTCAGGCCAGAAAAGCCCTGCATCACCATGATATTGCCAATC
>JANNOS010000038.1:0-20153 GCA_031399315.1 Methylophilaceae bacterium
AAAGGCGCAAGCTACGGGCAAAGTGATTTGTATATTTGGCTGTGGTGGAGATCGTGATAAAAGTAAGCGTGGCCTAATGGGTAAAATTGCATGTGACCTTGCAAGTGCAGTGGTTGTAACATCAGATAATCCGCGCACTGAAGCGCCAGAGAAAATTATTCAAGATATCGCAGTTGGTCTGCACGGTAATTTTGCGATAGAAGAGGATCGTGCAAAAGCAATATCAGTGGGTATATTTTCTGCAAAACCAGGCGACATTGTATTAATTGCAGGTAAGGGCCATGAGGAGTATCAAGAAATTAATAGTAAGAAATTACCATTCAGCGATATTGAGCAAGCCAAAGATGTACTCAAAATTTATGGCGGAAAATTCTGATGATGCAATTTAAGGATTTCGCATGTTAATTCTCTCGGAAATCGCCAAAGCGGTGGGCGGACGCATGCAAGGCGCTGATGTTCTTTGTGAAAGCGTTGGCTCTGACAGCAGAAGTATTGTTAAAAATCAATTATTCGTTGGCATTAAAGGCGAACGCTTTGATGGCAGTACTTATGCGCAAGAAGCGATTGAACAAGGCGCGGCAGCAGCTTTAGTTGCGGATGCGAATACAAAAGCAAGCCCAGTTGTTGTGGTTTCAGATACGCGCTTGGCTTTGGGGCAGCTTGCAAAATATTGGCGAAATAAGTTCAACATATCGCTGGTTGCTGTGACGGGTAGTAATGGTAAAACCACGGTAAAAGAGATGATTGCAGCAATTTTGGCTGCCTCAAATAGCAATATTTTGGCGACAAAAGGTAACTTAAATAATGATATTGGCATGCCAATGACGCTACTAAAAATGCACAAAGAGCATGCATTTGCTGTGATAGAAATGGGCATGAGCCACGAAGGCGAAATTCGCTACCTTACGAATATTGCCCAGCCTACTGTGGCTGTAGTTAACAATGCAGGTATTGCACACATTGGCGAAGTGGGTTCGCGTGAGGCGATAGCGCGCGCTAAAGGTGAGATATTTGAAGGTTTAAGCGAAGATGGAATCGCCATCATCAATGCAGATGATGGTTTTGCAGATTATTGGAAATCACTCAATATAAAAAGAAGAGTGATTACTTTTGGGTTAAAAAAAGAAGCAGACGTCAGCGCGACCTACCAAGTGAATGGTAATTTGAGCTTAGTACAGTTAACAACTCCAGATGGGCAGATTAAGTTCGATTTACATGTGTTGGGTGTTCATAACATTTATAACGCCTTAGCTGCCAGTGCGGCAGCAGTGGCACTTGGTATTTCTAATAAAGAAATTGCAAAAGGATTAACTGGCTTTGGTGCAGTAAAAGGTCGCTTAAATTGGTTAGTTGGTTTCAATGGGGCGGTGGTGATTGATGATACCTATAACGCAAATCCTGACTCAATGAAAGCGGCAATAGATGTGTTGGCAAACTGCAAAGGTGAGAAGATTTTGATAGTAGGCGATATGGGTGAGTTGGGTGATGAATCAGTAAGAATGCACGAAGAAATTGGCGTATATGCAATGAAAGCAGGTATTAAACGGCTTTATGGCTATGGTGAAATGAGCGCGCATACTTTGCAAGCTTTTAGTACAGCCCATAGCGCTAAGAATGCCTCTGGAATACAAGCCAGTCATTACCAAGAGCTTCAAGGGCTGATAGCTCGAGTTAAAAAATACCTAAATCCAAACTTTACGATTTTAGTAAAAGGCTCGCGCTTTATGCAAATGGAACGTGTAGTAGCGCAAATTGTAGAAACACATAATCAACCGGAGACAAAACCATGTTGCTAGAGCTAGCGCGATACTTGGCACACGATATTCGCGGTTTTAATGTGTTTAACTACATCACGCTACGCGCGGTGCTGGCTACGCTTACTGCGCTAATTATTTCGTTTGTGGTTGGACCAAAAATGATACGTAAGCTCACCGAATACAAAGTTGGACAATCTGTGCGCGACGATGGTCCACAAACACATTTGGTAAAGGCTGGCACGCCAACAATGGGTGGTGCTTTGATATTGGTTGCAATCTCAATAGCTACTTTATTGTGGGGTGATTTGCATAATAAATACATCTGGGTGGTGTTGGTGACCACTTTGGGCTTTGGCGCTGTTGGCTGGGTGGATGATTATCGCAAAGTGGTTTATAAAAATCCCAAAGGATTACCGGCTAAAACTAAATACTTTTGGCAAAGCGTGATCGGCTTAGGTGTGGCAATATTTTTATTTAAAACCTCTACAACGCCCGTGGAGACAACGTTAATTTTTCCGTTTCTAAAACACATTTCGCTACCGCTAGGCATGGTGGGGTTTATCGTGCTGACCTACTTGGTAATAGTCGGTAGTAGCAACGCTGTGAATTTGACAGACGGCTTGGATGGTTTAGCGATTATGCCAACAGTCATGGTAGGCGCTGCGCTTGCAATATTTGCTTATGTGGCAGGACATTTATACTTTTCAAAATACTTAGGTATTCCATATGTTGCAGGGGCTGGTGAATTGATGGTCTTTTGCGCCGCCATGGCTGGTGCTGGCTTAGGCTTTTTATGGTTTAACGCTTACCCAGCAGAGGTTTTTATGGGTGATGTGGGTGCTTTGGCTTTAGGAGCCGCACTTGGTGTTGTTGCCGTCATTGTTAGGCAAGAAATAGTTCTGTTTATTATGGGTGGTGTATTTGTGGTGGAGACTTTTTCGGTCGCTTTGCAGGTGATGTATTTCAAATATACCAAATACAAAACGGGCGTGGGCCAACGTATCTTTTTGATGGCGCCACTGCATCACCATTACGAACAAAAAGGCTGGAAAGAAACACAAGTGGTCGTGAGGTTTTGGATTATTACAATGATGCTTGTTTTAGTCGGACTTTCCACATTGAAACTAAGATAAAAAATATAGATGAAGCTAGAACTTAATAATAAGCGCGTGTTAGTACTAGGCCTTGGTGAAACAGGGCTCTCAGCTTTGCGCTGGCTTGCTAAGCAAGGCGCGATATTATCTGTCGCTGATTCGCGTAACAATCCACCTAATATGGAAAGTTTAGCGCGAAGCATGCCTCAACTTGCTATCTACACGAGTAAATTCAAGCAAGAAATTCTATTAGAAGCAGAGTTAATTGTTATTAGTCCAGGTGTACCTTTAAATGACCCAGCCGTGCAGGCTGCAATTAAGCAAGGTATTCCCGTAATTGGTGATGTAGAGTTATTTGCACAATACCGACCAAAAAGTGCAAAAGTGATTGGCATTACAGGCTCAAATGGCAAAACGACGGTGACAACTTTAGTGGGTGAAATATGTAAAGAAGCAGGTTTAAAAACTATCGTTGCTGGCAATATTGGATTGCCAGTATTGGATGCGTTAGAGATGGAAACGCCTGATATTTATGTGGTAGAGCTTTCTAGTTTTCAGCTAGAAACAACCAATAGTTTAGCAATAGATGCTGCGACAGTATTGAATGTGACCGAAGACCATATGGATAGGTATGCAACGCTTGCAAATTACGCTACCGCAAAATCACGCATTTTAACGCATGCGAAAACAGCGATTTTAAATCGCGATGATGCAACTATATTAGCGATGCACACTGAAAATAAAACATCTACAAAAACGCTCACATTTGGTTTAAATGCTGCGCCAACTACAAGTGATTTTGGTTTGATTAACAACGATGGTGTTCAGTTTTTGGCGAGTGGGCAGCGCAAGCTGTGTAAAACGAGTGAGTTAAAAATTACAGGCCAACATAATGTTGCGAATGCACTTGCTGCTGCGGCTTTATGCAGTGCTGTTGGTGTCGACAAAACAATTATTATCGCTGCCTTGCGTAATTTTAAAGGCTTGCCTCACAGAGTGGAGTGGGTGGCAAATATTAACAATGTAGATTTTTATGATGATTCAAAAGGGACTAATGTAGGTGCAACTTGTGCAGCAATCTACGGTATGACAAAACATGATAAACCACAAAAGGTTGTGCTAATAGCAGGTGGTGATGGCAAAGGGCAAGATTTTGCCCCTTTAGTGAATGCCGTAGAAGCGAATGGCCGTGCGGTAGTGCTGTTTGGGCGTGATGCGCCATTAATTCAAACCGTGTTACTAGCAACTAATATTCCAATATATCAAGCGGCAGATTTACCAGAAGCGGTAAATATAGCAAAAAAAATTGCCGTAACAGGAGATGCAGTTTTATTGTCACCCGCTTGTGCAAGTTTTGATATGTTTAAAAACTATGTACATCGTGCGGAGGTATTTGTAGATACCGTGAAGCAGCTAGAGATTGAAAATAAAAAGGTGGCAGCATGTTAAGGAATACAAAATGCTAGCCCCGGTAATGCATAATCGCGAGCGCATTAATGCCGCTAGCTATGACCAAATGTTGCTGTGGGTCACTATTATTTTATTGGGATTAGGTTTAGTAATGGTGTACTCAGCATCGATTGCGATCGCTGAGGCTGATAAAGCAGTTGGACATCAAAGTACTTATTATTTAGTGCGCCAAGCTGCATTTATATGCATTGGGCTTGTTGCAGGATTTATATCATTTCAAGTTCCAATAGCTTGGTGGCAAAAAGTAGCCCCTTATTTATTTTTATTTGGTTTGGCATTGTTAGTTCTAGTGCTTATCCCTGGCGTAGGCCGTAATGTAAATGGTAGCCAGCGTTGGTTATCGTTGGGGGTGGCTAATTTGCAACCATCTGAACTGGTGAAATTGTTTGCAGCAATGTATGTAGCTGATTATGCGGTACGCAAAGCGCCACAGATGGATAGCCTTGTTAAAGGTTTTTTACCAATGGTGGCAGTGATGGTGCTGGTAGGTTTTTTACTGTTACGAGAACCAGATTTTGGCGCATTTGCGGTGATAGCAGCGATTTCTATTTCTATACTTTGGTTGGGCGGTATTAATGCCAAAATATTTGCAGCATTAATCGCCACTTTGCCAATTGCTATTTACTTTTTAATTTGGAACTCGCCTTACCGCCTACAACGCGTGATTGGTTTTATGGATCCATGGGCGGATCCGTTTGGTAAAGGTTATCAGCTATCACACGCCTTAATTGCCTTTGGCCGTGGTGAATGGCTGGGTGTAGGTTTGGGTGCGAGTGTCGAAAAATTGCTTTATCTGCCAGAAGCACATACAGATTTTCTGCTTGCAGTCATTGCGGAAGAACTGGGCTTTGTCGGGGTGCTCACTGTGCTAGGTTTATTTGTATGGATTGTAATTCGCGCATTTGGTATTGGCAAAGAGGCCGTTGCGAATGAGCGATATTTTGCTGCGCTATTAGCACAAGGTTTAGGCGTGTGGATTGGCGTGCAAGGCATTATTAATATTGGTGTGAATATGGGTGTTTTGCCAACAAAAGGATTAACGCTGCCGCTACTTTCATTTGGTGGCAGCGGCATATTGGCTAATTGTATTGCGATGGCTGTTCTTTTACGCATTGACTATGAAAATCGTCGGCTTCAGAAGGGTTTGCCAGCATGATGTTTTCATCACCTGTTACGAATTTTGGTTCAGGCACGCTGATGGTGATGGCGGGCGGCACTGGTGGGCACGTATACCCAGCCATGGCGGTGGCGGATTACATGAAAGAACACGGCTGGAATATTGTATGGCTATGCACTGAAGGCGGCATGGAAAATAAACTGATTGAAGGTAAGGGTTACAAAAAAGCCATGATGACCATGCGTGGTGTGCGTGGCAAGGGCGTAATGGGCTGGTTGCTGTTACCGATTAAATTAGCCACGGCGTTTAAGCAAAGTGTTGGTGCTATTCGCCAACATCAGCCGAATGTGGTGCTAGGCATGGGTGGCTTCGCAGCTTTTCCAGGTGGACTCATGGCAAAATTGTTAGGCAAGCCATTGGTAATACACGAACAAAATTCAATTGCAGGCCTGACTAACAAAGCCTTAAGTGTGGTCGCAAATCAAGTATTGGCAGCATTCCCCAGTGCATTTGGCGAAAGCGCGCAACTGGTGGGGAATCCAGTGCGCTATGAGATTACGCAGTTAGCCTCTCCACAACAAAGATACAGTGCACGCACTGGCAAGCTTAAAGTGCTGGTGGTGGGCGGCAGTTTGGGTGCGCAAGCCTTGAATGATGTGTTACCAAAGGTATTTGCTAATCTTCCAGAGAATACACGACCAGAAGTAATCCACCAAGCGGGCGAGAAGCATATCGCTGCCCTGCAAGCCAACTACCATGCGGCCTCTGTGGCAGCGGAAACAAAGGCGTTTATTCACAACATGGCAGACATGTATGCGTGGGCCGATGTGGTGATTTGTCGCGCTGGCGCACTCACAGTGGCTGAGCTAGCGTGCGTAGGTGTTGCCAGTGTGTTGGTGCCTTTCCCACATGCGGTGGATGATCACCAAACCTATAACGCCAAATATTTAAGTGATGCGGGTGCGGCCAAATTGATTCAACAATCTGAATTTTCTGTGGCAAAAGCGACAGAAATTTTACGTGGCTTAACGCGCGAAATTTGCTTAGATATGGCAATAAAAGCCAAGCAACTCGCCAAGCCAGAAGCCACTGCAACGGTTGCAAAAATTTGCATGGAGGTGGCGCGTTAGCGCCAATAAACATGAAACATAAAGTAAAAAATATCCACTTTGTGGGCATTGGCGGCGCTGGCATGAGCGGCATTGCTGAAGTGCTGCTTAACTTAGATTTTAAAGTGTCAGGCTCCGATTTGGCTAAAAACGCGACGACTAAAAGATTGGCTGATTTTGGCGCCAAAATTTATCAAGGTCACGCCACTGAAAATTTAAACGTAGCCGATGTGGTGGTGGTATCCAGTGCAGTGAACGAGCAAAACCCTGAGATTATTGCTGCGCGCGCTAAAAATATCCCCGTGGTGCCGCGCGCGTTAATGTTGGCAGAATTGATGCGTTTTAGGCAAGGCATTGCCGTGGCTGGCACGCACGGCAAAACAACCACAACCAGTCTCATTGCCAGTGTTTTGGCTGAGGCTGGCATGGACCCGACGTTTGTGATTGGTGGAAAACTAGAAGCTGCCAGTGCCAACGCGCGGCTTGGTACAGGCGAATGGATTGTGGCAGAAGCCGACGAATCGGATGCCTCATTTTTGCATTTAACACCGGTGATGGCGGTGGTCACCAATATCGACCAAGACCACATGGATACTTATGAACATAGTTTTGACAAATTAAAAAGCGCGTTTGTGGAATTTTTGCAGCAATTGCCATTTTGGGGTATGGCGGTGGTGTGTGTGGATGACGCGAATATTCGCGAGATTTTACCGCGCGTTACTAAGCCAGTGATGACCTATGGCATGAGTGAAGAGGCGCGTATTCGCGCAACCAATGTGCGCGCAGATCACGGCAAAATGCACTTTACCGTATCGCGAGTTAATGGCGTGACCACAACATTTGACGTGACCTTAAACCTGCCAGGTAACCATTATGTATTAAATGCGCTGGCAGCGATTGCCATTGCCAGCGAGTTGAATGTGGCGGATGAATTTATCATCAAAGCGCTGGCTGAATTTAAGGGTGTTGGTCGCAGGTTTGAGCGTTATGGTGAGATTGCAACTAATGGCGGCACGTTTACACTGATTGACGATTATGGTCATCACCCAGTCGAGATGCAGGCGGTGATTGCTGCCGCGCGCGATGCCTTTCCCAATAGACGTTTAGTGATGGCGTTTCAGCCTCATCGTTACACCCGTACGCGTGATTGCTTTGAGGATTTTGTACGCGTGCTATCCAGCACAGACGTGGTGTTGTTGACCGAAGTATATTCTGCAGGCGAAGCGCCGATTGTGGCTGCTGATACACGTTCACTCATTCGTGCCATTCGAATAGCTGGCAAAGTAGAACCACAATTTATAGAAACCACCGATGAACTGCCACAAGCTATTCTAAATGTGGTGCAAGCAGGCGATGTGGTGATTGTGATGGGTGCAGGTTCGATTGGCCATGTGGCAGCCAAGACACAGACGTTGGCAAATGCGTGGGAGGCTAGCAAATCATGACAGAAACTGACATGCCAGCAACTGGTATACCAACAACAGGACAATCTCAGTTACTAAAAAACGAGTCATTGGCGCGCTATACCAGCTGGCGTGTCGGTGGTGTAGCAGACTGCCTATTTATCGCCGAAAATATAAATGAATTACAGGCGTTTATACAAACACTAGATAGTACAGAATCCATTGACTTTATTGGCTTAGGCAGTAACTTATTGGTGCGAGACGGCGGCGTACGTGGCACGGTCATTGTGATGCATCAGGCGCTAAGTGAATTGCGCGTAGATGGGAAATATATTTATGCCGAGGCGGGTGTGACATGCGGAAAATTAGCTAGGTTTTGCGCGAATCAATCCAAGCAAGGCGCTGAGTTTATGGCAGGTATACCAGGCACGGTGGGTGGTGCGTTGGCGATGAACGCAGGCTGTTATGGCACAGAAACTTGGAATATTGTGCGCCAAGTGTTAACCATAGACAGACAAGGTAAAACACATGTCCGTAATGAGTCAGAATTTATAGCAAGTTATCGACATGTGGAAATGCCTATCCCCGACGAGTGGTTTTTAGGCGCGTGGTTTGATTTGGAGCCTGGCGTTGCAGAAGAATCAGTGCAAAAAATTAAAAATTTGCTGGCAACTAGGCTCGCAAGTCAGCCGTTAAATTTACCCAGCGCTGGTTCTACATTTAGAAATCCGCATGGTGACTTTGCCGCAAGATTAATCGAAGCAAGTGGTTTAAAAGGCTACCAAATTGGTGGTGCGCAAGTATCGCCCAAGCACGCGAATTTTATTGTGAATGTAGGTAATGCCACTGCAATGGATATAGAGCTATTGATTCGCCATATGAAAGATACTGTGTTGGAAAAGCAAGGTGTGGCTTTACAGCAAGAGGTAAGGGTAATTGGTGAGTATGCATAAAAAACTGAATTTTGAACGCATTGCGGCGTTGCAGGCTGCTATAAAAGGGCAGACTCGAAATCCTCATGTACTTCATATTTCAAGCATATGTACATTAGGTTTCTGCGTGCCGTGCGCCTTGCATTGCATTTCAGAATTCAATTTTTCAAGGTTTTTAAATGAATAATTTTGGAAAAGTAGCGGTGTTATTTGGTGGTAAATCTGCCGAGCGTGAGGTGTCGCTAAACAGTGGCGCGGCAGTGCTGGCAGCTTTGCTACGTCAGGGTGTGGATGCAAAAGCGTTCGATCCAGCCAAGCAAGAGCTAAGCGAGTTAAAAGATTTTGATCGCGCATTCAATTCATTGCACGGCCGCTATGGCGAAGATGGCACGATTCAAGGTGCGCTGGAACTGATGGGCATTCCATACACTGGCAGCGGCGTGATGGCATCCAGCGTGGGCATGGATAAATGGCGCACCAAATTATTGTGGAAAGTTTTAAATATCAAAACGCCAGATTTTGAGGTGGTGACTGCGCAAAGTGATTTTGAGGCGATTGAACAAAAACTCGGTTTGCCGCTATTTGTAAAACCAGCAAATGAAGGTTCGAGTATTGGCATTACAAAAGTTAAGCAAAAAAGTGGTCTGCGAGCCGCATATCTATTGGCGTCCAAGGCAGATCCTTTAGTGATTGCGGAGAAGTTTGTAGGTGGTGGTGAGTACACCGTAGGTATATTAGAAGATAAGAAAAATGGCCTTAGTGCGCTGCCGATTGTGCGAATAGTTTCAAAAAATGAGTTCTATGATTATGAAGCTAAATATTTGCGTGACGACACTGAGTATTTGTGCCCATGCGGCTTGAGTGCTGAGAAAGAGACGCAAATCCAGCAAGAGGCCTTACAGGCATTTCGTGCAGTTGGTTGCCACGGCTGGGGACGCGTCGATTTTTTAATGGATGAGCAAGGTAATCATTTTTTCTTAGAGGTGAATACTAGCCCGGGCATGACAGACCATAGTTTAGTGCCGATGGCAGCCAAGGCGGCAGGTATTAGTTTTGATGAGTTGGTCATAAAAATTTTAAGCATGACTTTAAAAGAAGACCATCTAGCGAAAGAAAGCCATGTGGGATAAGCCAAGACTTTTAAACTGGATTGCAAACCTTTTGTTTGCGCTTGCAGTCGTGTTGTTTTTATACGCATTGCTATTTGTAGTAGTGCATTTGCCGATTTTCCCCATTCGGGAAGTGAAGGTTGAAGGTCAATTAGCGCATGTGAATAGAGAGCAAATAAAGTTGATTGTGGCCAAGCACTTAAAAGGTAATTTTTTTACTTTGAATTTAGAAAAAACCCGTGATGCATTTGAAAAATTGCCTTGGGCGCGTAATGTAAGTGTGCGTCGACGTTGGCCAGATAAACTGGATGTGTCTATCGAAGAGCATCATGCTTTAGCACGTTGGGGCAATATTGCCCTCGTTAATACGCATGGTGAACTGTTTCAGGCAGCGACGGATGCTGAGTTGCCCGTGTTTTATGGGCCAGGTGATGGTGTCATGGAAGTGACTAAAAGTTACGGGAGTTATAGCCAAGTGCTAAATAAAGCGGATATCAAAATCGCGCAAGTAACACTGTCACAACGCCGTGCTTGGGAGATTAAAACAAATAAAGGGTTATTAATCGTTCTGGGCCGTGAGCAGATGGCGGCGCGCTTAGACAAATTTGCGCGTGCGTATAAATCAACCCTTAGCCAATTAAATGTAAAAGTGGTGTATGCGGATTTGCGCTACCCAAATGGATTTGCGGTGCGTAAGCCCACGAACATGAAAGCAGAAGTTAAAGCACTGTTGCCAGAAAAAGAAAAGCCAGCAGTGAAAACAAAACCAATGCTTCCAGTAAAAGCTTAAGGTTTGTTCAGATTAAAAGGTAAGCATGAAAAAGGGAGTTAAATATGAGTAAAGTCCGTGAAGATAAAAACCTGATTGTGGGGTTAGATATCGGCACTTCAAAAATTGTGACGATAGTAGCAGAGTTGCTACCAGAGGGCACGTTGAAGGTAATCGGATTAGGGCAACATCCTTCTCGCGGCCTTAAAAAAGGTGTGGTGGTAAATATTGATTCCACTATGCAGGCGATTCAGCGCTCGATAGAAGAAGCTGAGTTGATGGCTGATTGCAAAATAAAAACCGTATTTACAGGTATCGCAGGTAGTCACATTAAAAGTTTAAATTCGCATGGCATGGTGAAGATTAAAGACGCTGAAGTTACACAAATGGATGTTGACCGTGTGGTGGAAACTGCGCGCGCGGTAGCTTTGCCGGCAGATCAACAGATTCTACATATCCTTACCCAAGAATTTATTATTGATGGACAGGATGATGTGCGAGAACCGCTTGGCATGAGCGGTATGAAGCTTGAAGTCAAAGTGCATATTGTGACTGGCGCAGTTGCTGCGGCACAAAATATTGTGAAGTGCATTAAACGTTGCGGACTAGAAGTGAGCGATTTAATTTTACAGCCACTTGCTTCAAGTATTGCCGTTTTAACCGAAGACGAAAAAGAGCTTGGCGTTTGTTTGGTAGATATCGGTGGTGGCACCACGGATATTGCAGTATTTAAAAACGGATCTATACGACATACGGCCGTCATTGCGATTGCAGGCGACCAAATGACCAATGATATTGCGGTGGCTTTCCGCACACCTACACAATCGGCAGAAGACATCAAAATTAAATACGGTTGTGCATTGCGACAGTTAGCAGATCCGCGTGAAGTCGTGGAGGTGCCAGGTGTGGATGGCCGTGAAGCACGTCAATTATCCATACAAACGCTTGCAGAAGTGATTGAGCCGCGCGTGGTTGAGTTATATGAGCTAGTGCTACAAGAGTTACGCCGTAGCGGCATGGAAGAAATGATCGCTTCTGGCATTGTGATTACGGGTGGTTCTGCGATGATGCGCGGCATGATGGAATTAGGCGAGGAAATATTCCACATGCCAGTACGCTTGGGCATGCCACGTTATGTGGGCGGGCTTTCTGAGGTGATTAGTAACCCACGCTATGCGACTGGCGTTGGCCTTATTTTAATGGGCAAACAACAGTTAGAGCGTCATTTAAGCGGGCAGATGGAATCAACTTCAGTAGGACGGATTTTTGAGAAGATGAAGAGTTGGTTCCAAGGCAATTTTTAGTAGTAAAAAGTTGTGGTTGAAAAGTAGTAGGCATTTAGTATTAAACCAGGGCAGAGTGAGATGAAAATCAAGCTCAAATATACAGGCAAAAAGGAGAGTAATGATGTTTGAAATTATGGAAAAAGATTCACAAGAAGCAGTCATTAAGGTGATTGGTGTGGGTGGTTGCGGTGGTAACGCAATTGAACACATGATTACCAAAAACTTAAACGGCGTAGAGTTTATTTGCGCCAATACCGATATGCAAGCGCTTAAAAAGAGCAATGCAGGCACCATATTGCAAATTGGGTCTGAAATTACTAAAGGCTTAGGCGCAGGCGCAAAACCAGAAATTGGCCGTGATGCTGCTTTAGAAGATCGCGACCGTATTGCTGAAGCGATTGAGGGTGCTGATATGTTGTTTATCACCGCAGGTATGGGTGGCGGTACAGGGACTGGTGCAGGCCCCATCATTGCGGAAGTAGCTAAAGAAATGGGTATTTTAACTGTTGCTGTAGTGACTAAGCCATTTGCATTTGAAGGCAAACGTACAAAAGTGGCCACAGATGGCCTAGAAGAACTTTCACAATATGTGGATTCATTGATTGTTATCCCTAATGAAAAACTCATGGAAGTATTGGGCGAGGATGTGCCATTTTTAGAAGCTTTCCGCGCCGCGAACGATGTATTGCACAACGCTGTCTCAGGTATTGCAGAGATTATCAATTGCCCAGGTTTGGTCAACGTAGACTTTGCTGACGTTCGCACTGTCATGTCTGAAATGGGCATGGCAATGATGGGCTCTGCTGAGGCAAGTGGTCCAGAGCGTGCGCGTATCGCGGCTGAGCAAGCAGTTGCAAGCCCATTGCTGGAGGATGTCAACTTGGCTAACGCACGCGGCGTTTTAATTAACATTACAGCAAGTAGTAGCTTTAAAATGAAAGAGTACTACGATGTAATGAACACCATTAAGGAGTTTACGGCAGAAGATGCAACTGTGATTGTAGGTAATGTGATGGATGAAAGCATGGCTGACAGATTACGTGTCACTATGGTGGCAACGGGCTTAAATGGCGCAATTGCGCGTCGTCAGCAAAAACCAGAGTTACGTGTAATGACGACATTAATGACGGGTACGAGTAATCAACCAGTATTTGTCGATAGCGGTATGGAAGATGAAACGCCAGCCGTGTTTAGCCAAAACAATCGCCGTGCACAGGTTGAGGCGATGAAAATGTCGGGTGTCGAGGAGTATGACATCCCAGCATTTTTGCGCAAGCAGGCGGATTAAGCGTTAAAATAGAGGCTTAAGCAGCAATAAAGAGTTAGGTGTTTAAACTGAAATGTTGAAACCAAGATTTTAAAACTAGGATGTTGAAACAACGTACATTAAAAAAACAGGTGAGTGCTACAGGCGTCGGTTTGCATAATGGTGAAAAAGTCACACTGACTTTGAAACCAGCCGCAATTGACACTGGCATCGTATTTAAGCGCGCCGATTTGCCCGGTGCGCCGACCATACAAGCACAACCTGACGCAGTGCGTGATACGCGCATGTGTTCTGCCCTAGAACACAATGGTGCGCGTGTCGCCACTGTTGAGCATTTAATGTCTGCGTTGGCTGGCTTGGGTGTCGATAATATTGTTGTCGAAGTAACCGCTTCTGAAATACCGATTATGGATGGTAGTTCGGGCCCGTTTATTTTTCTGTTGCAACAGGCGGGTATTACTGAACAAGAAGCGCCAAAAAAGTTTATAAAAATCAAAAAATTAGTTGAAGTTAAAGAAGCGGACAAGTGGGTGAAGTTTGAGCCTTACCACGGCTTTAAAATGGATTTCACCATTGATTTTGCCCACCCCGTTTTTGAAAATTCAGGTCAAAATGTCAAAATAGACTTTGCGGATAATTCTTATATTAAAGAAATCAGCCGCGCGCGTACTTTTGGCTTTATGCACGAGGTGGAGTATCTGCGGGCTAATGGGTTAGCGCGTGGCGGCAGCTTAGATAACGCCATTGTGTTGGATGAGTATCGCATACTAAACACCGATGGTTTACGTTACGAAGATGAATTTGCTAAGCATAAAGTATTAGATGCCATTGGTGATTTGTATATGCTAGGTCACCCATTACTTGGGTCTTTTACTGCCTATAAATCAGGTCATGCGCTTAATAATGCGCTCTTGGTTGCACTATTGGCGGATGCAAGCGCTTGGGAATACGCCACATTTGAGCGTATTGAAGAAGCCCCAGCTGGCTTTCAAGAACAAACTGCGTTTTTTACCCCCAATTTAATGCCGCATTTTAGTTAGTTAAAAGGCACACAATGCTAATGATTCGTTTAATCTTGATGCTGGTCTTGATTGCGATGTTTGTGTTGCTTGGCGCCTATGTGACGACTAAAAATAAAAAATATCTCACTTATCTTCTACATGCCATTAAATATCTCGGTTGGACATTGGCGGCTATTTTTGTGCTGTTTCTCTTGAGTCGCGTTATCCGCTGGTAGCACTTATGTTAAAACAATATACCTCAAGTTTTACCATCAGATTGTGTTTGGTTTTTCTCGCTAGCACTGATTTATTTGTGGCTAGCGCTAGTGTTTTTGCGGCTAGTGGCGATGCTGAGTTTTTAGAAGCGCGCGTAGCTTATGACAAGAAAAATGCCATTGCATTGTCTGATTACGTGCAGCAATTACAAAATCAACATTATATTTTGGCGCCGTACGCCGATTACTGGTTAATGCTACTTAACTTGGAAGAGGCGGATAACCAAGCCGTGACGGATTTTATAAATACTTATAGTGATTACCCATTTGCGGATCGCATGCGTGGTGAGTATTTAAAAAAATTGGCTAAAAAGCAAGATTGGGAAAGCTTCACCAATGAAATTGTCAATTACCAGCAGGAAGATGTCGCTGTGGCTTGTTATGCCGCTGAAGCTAGCGCAATCAATGGTGATGTTTCTGTACTGGAAGGCGCAAAATCATTGTGGATGAGCGCAAAAGAACAGCCTGGCAATTGTGCGAGTATGTTTGACCGTATGCAAAGTGCTGGTGTACTCAAAGAAGAAGATATTTGGGCGCGCTTTCGATTGGTGCTTGTAGATAATCGCATGACGCTTGCTAAGGCAATTGTTAAGCGTTCTAAAACTTATGAAGTCAGTCAATTTAAATTAATTGATAGGGCTTATGCGAGCCCAAGTGTTGTTTTAGCAAAAAAAGTCATTTCATTTAAAACGAGATTTGGGCGTGAACTTAATTTATTTGCGCTGGACCGCATTGCAAAAACTAACTCGCAACAAGCTTTAAGTGCGTTTAATAAAGTACAAAATTTATTTCAAGCCGAAGATAAAAGCTATTTCTATGGCAGGCTAGCGTTGCAAGCCGCACAGCGTCATGAGCCAGAGGCCGTGCAATGGTTTAAGCAAGCCGATTCGGATGAGTTGAATAAAGAACAGTTGGCTTGGTATGCGCGGGCTGCATTGCGCGAGAAAAACTGGGCAGTGGTGTTAATAGCGGTTGAAAAAATGTCACCAGAGCAAGCACAAGAAGGCGCATGGCGCTATTGGAAAGCGCGTGCCTTAAAAGCCCAAAATAAAAGCTTAGAAGCCAATATTTTATTTGCCAAACTTGCGACCGAGCGTCATTTTTATGGTTGGCTGGCGCAAGATGAGCAAAGTGAACAAGATGGTGGCATGTCGGCCCCGCTTAACACGTATAAAACTTCAGACTTAGATGTCGATGAAATAGCTAACACACAAGCCTTTCAGCGAGTTGAAGCTTTGCAAAGGCTGGATTTTAGATGGGAAGCAAAATCCGAGTGGGCACTTGCCACGAAAGATTTTGATGATAAACAATTACTCGCAGCAGCAGAGTTTGCTGCACGTAAAAATTGGTATGACTTAGCTATTATTACAGCTGATAAAACCACAGAAACACATGATTTCGCATTACGCTACCCGATGCCATATCGTAACTTAATGAAGCCTGCTGCGGCAGAACGTGGTGTAGATGAAGCTTGGGTGTATGGAATAACGCGACAAGAAAGTCGCTTTATGCATTATGCAAAATCTGGAGTAGGCGCTTCAGGTTTAATGCAATTGATGCCTGCAACAGCAAGGTGGGTTGCAAGCCGTGCTGGCGTTAGTGATTACAATAACAGCATGTTACATGAGCTAGATATCAATATTGCCTTGGGCACTTATTATATGGCATACACCAAAGATTTAATGAGCGGGCAAGAAACCATGGCGACTGCGGCATATAATGCGGGGCCAAGTCGTGCCAAAAAATGGACCGCAACAGTGCCACTTGAAGGCGCAATTTATGCAGAGACCATCCCGTTTTCTGAGACAAGAAATTACGTACAAAAAGTGATGGCTAACGCGCACTTGTACGCACCACGTTTAGGCTTAAAACCGATTACACTTAAGCAAAGATTAGGCGTTATTCCAAGTAGATACGATGCCTTTGAAATTAATGTGGATAAAGCTGGGCTTCAACAATTACAAGCACAGCCATTACAAACACAGCAGGCCGCGCAAGAGACACAGACAGTAGAGTAAAGTAAAGAAGAAATATATGACAATTAAAAATATTACAGTATTAGGTGGCGCTGGATTTGTCGGTAGTAGTTTGGTTGCCAGGTTAGACCAAGCGGGATACAAGGTTAAAGTGTTGTCGCGTCGCCGAGAATCATCTAAACATTTGATTTTGCTGCTTAATGTACAAGTTGTGGAATGCGATATTGCGGATAATCATGCGCTAAAGCAAGCATTAATCGGTAGCGATGCAGTGATTAATTTGGTGGGGATTTTGCACGAAAATAGTAAAAATACGTTTGAAAAAGTGCATCACCAATTACCACGACGTGTTGCGCAGATGTGTGAAGAACTAGGGATTGCACGTTTATTACATATGAGTGCCCTGCAAGCCAGTAAGACCGCGCCTAGCCAGTATTTGCGTAGCAAAGCGGCGGGGGAGGCTGCAGTGAATGAATTTAGTAAAAAGTTTGATATCACCATATTTAAACCTTCAGTGATATTTGGGCGAGGTGACAGTTTTTTAAGTTTATTTGCAATGCTAGTTAAGTATTTGCCAGTCATATTTTTGGCTAAACCTAATGCCAAGTTTCAACCCATTTGGGTGGAAGATGTTGCGCAATGTTTTGTGAACGCTCTAGAAAACACAGCGACCTACGGCAAAAGTTACGAATTAGGTGGCCCACAAATCTACAGCTTGCGCGAGCTGGTGCAAAAAGTGATGGAAATTTTAGGCAAAACGCGCCCAATAGTTGGGCTTAATAACGCGCTATCGATGGCGCAAGCTAGCGTGATGCAGTTATCACCCATCCCACTTATTACGCGTGACAATATACGCTCTATGCAGGTGGATAGCGTGTGTGCTGACTCAATCGCTAGTGTACTGGGCGTGACAGCAACTTCATTGGATGTGATTGCGCCAGAATATTTGCTTTCTAGCTCTCCGCGCGCAGCATATGACGCTTTCCGTAGTGCCGCAGGCCGCGCTATTAATGCAAGAAGATAAGTTGTAGATTTATTGCGTATGAATATTTATATAGTGGGTGGTGCGGTACGCGATGAATTGCTGGGTTTTACGGTCAAAGATAAAGATTTCGTCGTTGTAGGCACTACGCCACAGGCCATGCTGGATGCGGGCTACAGGCCGGTCGGAAAAGACTTCCCCGTATTTCTACACCCCAAAACGCACGAAGAATATGCGCTTGCCCGTACAGAACGCAAAACTGCAAAAGGTTACAGGGGGTTTAGCGTACATGCTGCGCCTGATGTCACGCTGGAGCAAGATTTAAGTCGCCGCGATTTCACCATTAATGCCATTGCTAAAGATAGTGCGGGTGTGCTGATTGACCCATTCAATGGCGTTGCAGATATTCAAGCCAAAGTATTACGCCATGTGAGCGACGCGTTTGTAGAAGACCCCGTGCGTATTTTGCGTGCGGCGCGTTTTTCAGCGAGGTTTACGGAATTTACGATTGCGCCAGAAACCATGACTTTGATGCGTCAAATGGTGGAAAATGGTGAGGTGGATGCGCTAGTACCAGAGCGTGTTTGGCAAGAGCTTGCAAAGGGTTTAACGGAGGCGCAACCAAGCCGCATGTTTGAAGTGTTGCGCGAGTGTGGTGCGCTGCAAAGAATTTTGCCAGAGCTTAATCAATTGTGGGGTGTGCCTCAGCCACCGCAACATCACCCAGAGATTGATACTGGCGTGCATGTGATGATGGTGATTGATTACGCCGCTAAACAAGACTTTACGCTACCTGTGCGCTTTGCCGCACTGGTGCACGATCTTGGCAAAGGCACAACGCCTAAAGACATATTGCCACGTCATATCGGCCACGAAGCGCGTAGTGTTGATTTGTTAAAAAATGTAGCTAAACGATTAAGAGTGCCGAATGACTGCAAAGAACTAGCTGTGATGGTCGCCAAGTTTCACGGCAAGTTACATCAAGCTTTAAAAATGCGGCCAGATACTTTGGTTGAGTTCTTAACCGAGCTTGATGCTTTTCGGCAACCAGACAGACTTAATGATTTTCTAAAAGCTTGTGAGGCAGATAGCCGTGGCAGAGCAGGTTTAGAAGATTGTGAATTACCTGAAACAGAGTTAATTTTAGCTGCTCTGGAAGCCGCACAGAATATAGATGCTGGCGCGATAGCAAAACAGCATACAGAACCTGAAAAAATTAAAGCAGCGGTGTTTGAGGCGAGATTGCAAGCAATATTGCTAGCAAAAATAAATTAATGCATCCCGTCCTATGTATATACCCGCCATAATGCTGTGATAGCTATAAGGTAAGTGTAGGCCATTGCGTCAACATTTTCTCAAACTCATTAGCAGAAACTGGGTGGCCGAAATAATAACCCTGAATTTCATCACAATGATGTACTTTTAGAAAATCCAGTTGCTCTTTAGTTTCAACACCCTCAGCAATTACAGATAATCCGAGACTATGTGACATGCTAATAATTGCGGTTACGATGGCGGCGTCATTCAAATCAATTCCAATGTCATGAATAAAACTCTTATCGATTTTGATGGTATCAATAGGCAGACGTTTTAGATATGAGAGGCTAGAATAACCTGTGCCAAAGTCGTCAATGGATAAGCGTACGCCCATTTCTTTAAGTTTTTGTAGCCAATTAATCACATCGGTATATTCCTGAATAGCAATACTTTCAGTGACTTCTAATTCAAGGTGATTAGGCGCCATGCCGCTTTGCAACAATACGCGAGTGACTTCTTGTACAAAGTTTGGCTGACGAAGTTCTACCACAGATAAATTAACTGCAATAGGGATTGCAGGTAAGCCCATGTCTTGCCATGCGCGGTTTTGACGGCAAGCTTCACGCAGCACCCAATTACCAATAGGCCTAATAAGACCAGTATCTTCAGCAATAGGAATAAAACGATCTGGCAAAATGAGACCCCATTCAGGATGTTGCCAGCGAAGTAGTGCCTCTACGCCAATAATTTGTCCGGTAATGATTGAAACTTTAGGCTGGTAAAAAAGAATCAATTCATTATTTTGTACGGCTTTTTGTAGGTTATTTTCTAAGGTTAGCTGCTCAGCAACGCGCTGTGTCATATCTGCAGTAAAAAACTGATAATGGTTTCTGCCAGCGCTTTTTGCATGATACATAGCCGCATCTGCGTTCTTGGTTAACATATCTGCAGTTGTGCCATCATCGGGGTAAACCGCAATTCCTATACTGACAGAGATATGTAACTCGTGGAAATCGATATCGAAGCTTGTTTTTGTAGCGTTAAGCAGTTTTTCTGCAATTTCTGCAGCTGCGAATGTGTCAGAAATATCAGGCAATAAAACAACAAACTCATCACCACCTTGACGGCTGATGGTGTCAGTTGTGCGCAAACAAGCTTGCAATTTTTTGCTAAATTCTATTAAAAGTTTGTCACCTACAGCATGTCCCAATGTGTCATTAATTTTTTTAAAATGATCAATATCCAGAAACAGCAATGCGAGCTTATCATTCCGACGGCTAGCTGAATTAAGCGCTTGCATAATACGGTCGTTTAATAAAAGTCTATTTGGCAAATCTGTCAAAAAATCA
>JANNOS010000064.1:0-9682 GCA_031399315.1 Methylophilaceae bacterium
GGTGATTTATTGTTCGAGTTTACATTACCTTTGGTTGGTCTGGAGGTGAAAATCGAAGAACCTGATAGCAGTAATTATGTTGAAGGTCTGTATACAGCGGTATACGAATTGAATGCACAAAATTTTCTGGACTGGTCGGAAAGTGAAATCAAAAATGCCAAAGCATGGAGTAAAGTAACTACCGACTTGCTTCAATCTGGCCAGCTGACGGCAGAACTAAAGGGGTCAGCATCGAACTAAAGGGGTCAGCATCGAATTGTTTTCTCTCAGCAAATCATTATTCACTAAGCCATGTCACGCCGCCCACGCATTAAGCTAGCTGGTGTTCCTCAGCATATCGTTCAACGCGGTGTGAACCGAGAACCCTGTTTTTTTGCTGATGAGGATTATCACAGTTATCTGCATTGGCTTAAAAAGGCTGCTGATGACTGGCACTGTACTATTCATGCCTATGTGCTGATGACCAACCATGTGCATTTGCTGGTCACGCCTCAAACAACTGATGGCATTGCCAAGCTCATGCAATCAGTTGGGCGTCGCTATGTGCAATACATCAACCACAGTTATAAACGCACTGGCACACTATGGGAAGGCCGCTACAAATCCAGTGTTATTCAAGCTGAAACTTACCTGCTGGCTTGTATGCGTTATATAGAGCTTAACCCTGTACGCGCCAATATGATGCAAGACCCTAGCCAATACCCATGGTCAAGCTATCGACACAATGCGCTTAATCAGTCGAATAACATCATCACCCCGCATTCCCTTTACCTAAGCCTAGCGCAAGATGCAGAAAGCAGGCAAGAGGTTTATAGAAATTTGTTTCGCAGTGAGTTAGATGAAGACGCAATTAAAGATATTCGCCTTGCATTAACGCAAAGCCAACCATTAGGAAGCAAAAAGTTTAGTGAGGAAATATGCGCCGCGCTGGGTATACGCCACACCCAACCTAGGCGTGGCCGACCGAGCAACATTAATGAAAAAATTACAGTAACAGAAAACCAAGCTGGATTTGGGTTTTAATCACTTTATGGTTTCTAAACTTTTTTAACGCTTTTAATAAACCACCAATTTGCAAAACAAACAGATGCAAATTTCTCTAAACCAAGAATTAGAGCCAATTTATATAGTTAATAAAACAAATCAATATGAGATAAGCTAGTTACTATCTCTCTATAAACTAAACAAATTTACATTGACCATACAACTCTATGGCAGAATAATATCAGCATGAATAATTCAGACACATTGCAAGCAATAAACGCCACCTGCCCCGCTTGTGGCTTGCTTTGTGACGATATCGTACTTGAGCGTAAAAATAATCAAATTAGCATCAACAATGCAAAAGACTGCGTTAAGAGTATTGCGTTTTTTGAGCAACAATCCGCTGAAGCCACACCGCTTATCGCTGGCAAACCAGCCACTTTAGCGCAGGCTGTTGCAAAGGTAGCGGAGATTTTAAAGCAAGCCAAACAACCCTTATTCAGTGGCTTGAGCACCGATGTAACGGGCTTTAGAGCGGTATTTAATTTAGCGCAAAAAACCAATGGTCACCTAACGCATACTAATGCGGCAAGCTCACAACGCAATTTAAACGTGTTGCAAAGCACAGGCTGGCAAACCACCACAATGACCGAAGTTAAAAACCGTGCCGATGTCATTGTGTGCATCGGCACCGATGTGGTTTCGCACAACCCACGCTTTTTTGAGCGTGTAGTGTGGCCAAAAGACGCAATGTTTGTAGATAGTCAAACGCGCGAAGTGATTTATATTGGCGAAAATTTAGATACCAAAGCAGGGTTTTCGCCAAAAGGCAATACTCAATCAAAGCGCCCGTACCTATTGGCTTGCAGGGCAGATGATTTACCAGCCGTGACAGGCGCTTTACGCGCTTTGGTGCTAGGCAAGCCGCTGAACACGCCCAATATCGGCGACATTAGCTTGGGCGATTTAAGCGCGCTTGCTGATAAGCTGAAACAAGCGAAATACGCTGTGTTGATTTGGATTGCGAAAGATTTAGATTTTCCTTATGCTGAGTTGACCATACAAAACATCACTCAAACCGTTGCGGCACTCAATGAAAAGACGCGTGCAGCTGGCCTGCCACTTGGTGGTAGCGATGGTGATACCACGGTAACTTACGCCAACACTTGGTTAAGTGGACTCACGCTGAATGACAAACCGATGACACACGATGCCGTGATGTGGGTAAATAGTTTCAGCCCAAACAAACATGCGCCTGAAACTAATATGCCTTTGATTGTATTAGGCAATAGTAATATTGCGTTTGAAATTGGTGCAAAAGTACCCGATGTATTCATCCCCATTGCCACACCTGGCTTAGATTGTAGTGGCACGCTATTTCGTGTGGATTCATCCGTCGTATTGCCGCTTAAAAAAGTGCGTGAGAATAACTTGCCGACCTTGGCGCAAGTCATTAGCCAAATTGAGGCCGCACTTTTGGATAACAACTTGGCATGATTACTTTACTTAAAAACGGCAAACTTTACGATCCCGCGCACGGCAAAGATGGCCAAGGTTTAGATGGAGTCGTACAAGATATTTACATTCGCGATGGGCGCATTATCGCAAAGCCATCAAGTAACGAAAAAATCAATCAAACCTATGATTTAACAGGTAAAGTTGTGATGGCTGGAGCGATTGATATGCACAGTCACATTGGCGGCGGCAAAGTAAATATCGCACGCATGATGTTGCCAGAGTTTCAAATTAAACAGCTTCAAGAGACAAAAAAATATAGCGAACCTGAAGCGCATATCTGCACGCCAAATTGTTCTCACAATGCAACCCCGAGCACGACTGATGCGGGCTTTAGATACATTGAGATGGGTTATACCGCCGCATTTGAACCTGCCATTTTGCCGATTAACGCCCGCCAAGCGCATTTAGAAATGGGTGACACGCCCATGATAGATAAAGGCGGCTACGCCATGCTGGGCAATGACGATTACTTTTTGCGGCTGCTAGCGAGTAAAGCAGACCAAAAGCGCATCAATGACTATGTGGCCTGGACGCTCGCCGCCACACAAGCTATTGGTATTAAAGTGGTGAATCCGGGCGGCATTAATGCGTTTAAATTTAATCAGCGCAAGCTCGATTTAGATGAAAATAATAGCCACTACCAAGTCACTCCACGGGAAATATTAAAGTCTTTAAGTACCGCAGTGCATCAGCTTGGCATCGCCAAACCGCTACACGTGCATTGTAACAACTTAGGCGCGGCTGGTAACTTTCAAACTACTTTAGATACCATGGGCGCGTCAGAGGGCATCCCGATGCATCTCACGCATATTCAGTTTCACAGTTATGGCACAGAAGGTGCTAAGAAATTTTCTTCTGCCGCCGCGCAAATCTCTGAAGCCCTCAATAAAAACAAACACATCACCGCCGATGTTGGGCAGATTCTATTTGGTCAAACCGTGACCGCCTCTGGCGACAACATGGTGCAGTTTTTAAATGCCAAACATGCCAATCCTAAAAAATCGGTGATTATGGATATTGAATGCGATGCGGGTTGTGGCGTAGTGCCGTTTAAATATAAAGATAAAAACTATGTAAACGCCTTGCAATGGGCGATTGGGCTGGAGATCTTTTTATCGACCGAAGACCCGTGGCGCATCTTTTTAACCACTGACCACCCCAATGGTGCGCCATTTACCAGTTACCCGCATCTCATTCGTTTACTCATGGATAAAAGCTTTAGAAACGAAGCGTTTGCAAAATTGAATTTAGACGCGCAAGCCATGAGCAACTTAACATCACTCAACCGTGAATATAGTTTGTATGAAATCGCCATTATGACGCGCGCAGGTGCGGCTAAATTGATTGGCCTAAATGACCGCGGCCATTTAGGCGTAGGCGCTGGCGCGGACATTACCGTGTACACCGACCAAGCTGATCGTGAGGCGATGTTTGCAAAACCCGACTACGTGTTTAAAAATGGTGAACTGGTGGTAAAAGATGGCAAAGTCGTTAAAGTGGTATGGGGCGCAACACACACTGCAAAACCTGCATTTGATATTGGCGTGGAAAAAGACCTCAAAACGTATTTTGATAAATACCATACCATTCAAATGGATAACTTTAAAATAGCGAATGATGAAATAGTTGAAGATGGGCGTGGTAGCATTATTGTGCACAATCCACATACTGAAACTGGTAGCAAACCCACACAAGGAAAGCAATCATGAGCATCCATTACAGCAAGCAACATCGCGCATTACAAGCCCAATTTGGCACCACCAAAATGGCAGACCGTATTGCAGAATTGGCCAGCCATAACGAATTTAATGACGATGCTAAAGGCTTTATTGAGCATTCAGAAATGTTCTTTTTAACCACCATTAATGACAAAGGTCAGCCAACGGTTTCATACAAAGGTGGTGATATGGGCTTTGTTAAAGTGATGGATAACAACACTTTGATATTCCCTAGTTACGATGGCAACGGTATGTTTTTAAGCATGGGCAATATCAACGGCAACCCACAGATTGGTATGTTGTTTATCTCTTTCCAAACACCACATCGCGTTCGCGTGCAAGGCACAGCGACGATTTCACAAGACGCAGCCTTACTAACGCATTATAAAGAAGCCGAATTTGTGGTGACTGTGACACTTTCTGAACTATGGCAAAACTGCCCGCGCTATATTCCTAAAATGGAAAAAGTACGTGATTCACGCTATGTGCCACGTGCCGATTGCGAAACACCGTTGGCTGAATGGAAGCGCGTAGATTTGTTACAAGACGTATTACCAGCAGCCGATTTAGCCAAAGCACAAGCAAAAGGTACCATTGAAATTGGTGAGTGGATTGCAAAAATACAATCTGGGGCACCAGATGCTTAAGAGTGCGCTTAATGCAAATTAACGGCATACAAATTGACGACACCTACGCCGAAGCATTTAACATGCGCGGCACACGGGTGATTATTACCGCACAAAATCATAAGTGGGCGTACCACGCCGCCAACGCCATGACAGGCTTTGCCACCAGTGTGATTGGTTGCGGGGTTGAGGCTGGCATAGAGCGCGAATTAGTGGCGGACGAAACCCCAGACGGCAGGCCAGGTGTGGCTATTTTAATGTTTGCCATGGGTAGCAAAGTGCTCATGCAACAGCTAGAAACGCGCATGGGGCAATGCATTCTCACTTGCCCCACCGCAGCGGCATTTTCTGGCGTTGCTTCCGAAGACATGATTAGCCTAGGTAAGCATTTACGCTATTTTGGTGATGGTTTTCAAACTTCAAAGCTAATATCAGGCAAAAGATACTGGCGCATCCCCGTGATGGATGGTGAGTTTTTAACCCAAGAAACCACTGGTATGGTGCGCGCCATAGGCGGTGGTAATTTTTTAATACTCGCCACCAGCCAAGCTTTAGCTTTAAACGCGGCAGAAACCGCGATAGAAGCCATGAAAAAAGTGCCTAATGTGATTATGCCTTTCCCTGGCGGCGTGGTGCGTAGCGGCTCAAAAGTCGGCAGCAAATATAAAACCATGTTTGCTTCAACTAACGACGCCTTTTGCCCCACTTTAAAAGGCCTCACCAAAACCGAGCTTTCACCCGAAATTGAAAGCGTGATGGAAATTGTAATTGATGGCTTAACGTTTGAAGATATTGCGCTTTCGATGAAGGTTGGCATTCAGGCCATTTGTGCTCTAAATAAAAACGGAAAAAGCGGCGTAAAGCGCATTTCTGCTGGCAATTACGGTGGTAAATTAGGCCCGCATTTGTTTAAACTGCATGAGATTTTGGGTGAAACTATAGGTAAAAACACAGCATGACCGCACTTACTTTTACACTTAAATCAGGGTTAAGCAATCAAGTAGATTGCCGCCAGTTAACGCCTAATTTATTAGCTAGTTTATCGGTAGCCGAAATCAACAATCTAAGCTTTGGTGCGCAAAAAGTATCTGATTTATTTGAAGTTTCTGGTACTGATATTGAAAATATTGTGTTCAAAAACAGCTCATCGAAACTGGATTATATCGGCTACAAAATGTCGCGCGGCAGCATCACCATACAAGGTGATGCAGGCAACTTTTTAGGCGCAAGCTTGCAAAAAGGCATCATTATTTGCCAAGGTAACGCAGGCGACCGTGTGGGCGACCAAATGCGCCGCGGTTTAATCCTAATTGATGGCAACGCAGGTGATTATGTCGCCTGCCGCATGATTGCTGGCACCATTGGCATCTATGGTAAAGTGGGCAATTACATCGGCTTTAATATGAAACGCGGCACGCTACTGCTCACGCAAAAACCACAGTTACACGCAACCATGCAAGATTGCGGCACACACACTTTGCCCTTTTTGGCCTTGCTATTTGCCTCGTTTAAACCGCTTGCTTCGGCATTTAATAAGGTGAAAACCCAGCGCGTACAACGCTTTGGCGGCGATTTAGCTTGTGGCGGCAACGGCGAAATTTTATTATTGTTGACTTAAGTCAACTTCCAAAAAACCACCTCTGCTAAAATAGCGCTTTTATTTTTAATGCAAAAGTTATGTCTCAGTATCTCACCGCCGCTTTATACAAGTTCGTAGGATTACCCAATTACGCTGCCCTGCAGCCAAATATCCATGCGGCCTGCGTGGCATATCACATTAAAGGTACAATACTATTAGCCAATGAAGGCATTAATGGTACCATCGCTGGCTTACCTGAAAACATCCACAAAGTGCTGAATTATCTGCGCACCGATGTTGCGTTTGAAGGTAAATTTGCCGATTTAGAACACAAAGAATCTTACGCTGACGAACACCCGTTTTACCGCATGAAGGTGAAACTCAAAAAAGAAATCGTGACCATGGGCGTGCCGAGCATTAACCCTAACAACACCGTTGGCACCTATGTAAAACCTGAGGATTGGAACGCGCTTATTAGCGACCCTGACGTGATTTTGCTGGATACGCGTAACGATTACGAAGTGCATATTGGTACGTTTAAAGGTGCAGTTGACCCAAAAACCACGACGTTTAGAGAATTTCCAGAATACGTCGCGCAAAATTTAGATAAAGCAAAACACAAAAAAGTGGCTATGTTTTGTACAGGTGGCATCCGCTGTGAAAAAGCGTCAAGCTATATGCTAGAACAGGGGTTTGACGAGGTGTATCACTTGCAAGGTGGTATTTTAAAATACTTAGAAACGGTTAAAGAAGAACAAAGCCTATGGCAAGGTGAATGCTTTGTATTCGACCAACGTGTAGCCGTAAAGCACGGCTTAGAAGTGGGCGATTACGACCAGTGCTTTGCATGCCGTATGCCACTTTCACCCGCAGAATTAGCGAGTGCGAAATATACACCCGGTATCTCATGTCCGCACTGTTACAATAAAACATCTGAAGAGAAAAAAGCCGCGCTCACTGAACGGCAAAAACAAGTCATTTTGGCTAAAAAGCGTGGCCAAGCGCACATTGGCGAAACGCATATTATGGGAAAACAGAATCAATAAACTTTCTCGCTTAAAGGCAAATAGCAATCAATGAAAATAACGCGTGAACAAGTCGCAATAAATGCCTATTTAAAGTTCTTGCAAAGCAAGGGCACGCCAACAGGCAAGCTATATAAACGCTCACTCTTCTTAGATAAACTCGCCCCAAATCTCGCCAAAAAAGCACTCATTCGCACAGACTTTAGTGCCGCATTAAATATCACCATGGAAACGCTTACCGCCGAAGATAGAATTGAAAGCCTAAGCATCGCCCGCGAATTTTATCCTTTTTGGATGCAAGACATGAAAGCCATCGCCGCATTTAATGCTAGCTATGGTTTTGATGTTGCGACGATTCAATGGAAGCCGCTCCCAAGCTCATTAAATGCGCTAACAAAAAGCATAGACAACACGCAGTTTGACGAAGCTGAAACAAAATCACTGCATACTTACATGCTTGCTATGTTGGATAACGGTGCTGAAAAATCCATCGTTGATACGCGGTCAAAACTCGCTAAGGTGATTTTAATTAGGCTAAGAGATGCACCTGCAAAAAACAATAAAACCTACCGCATGGCGGTTGATATGATATTGCCTCTGTTTACCATTAATGAAATTAGGCAGCTTTTTTTAACGGTTGTACGTGAGTTTTATTACCATTGGAATGATGGTAATTGAGCTATTAAAATCAATGCAACGTTAACTAAGCTAGGGCTGCTTAGTTTCGCACGCACTCATGACACCAGACTGAACTTAGTTAAACCTAATAGTCTTTCAGTATTAAATGTTTAACAAAACTTAAGTAACACTATCATATTCCAACTTTATAGTACAAAGCTCATGCCATACATACATGACATGTTTCCCCCGCTCAACCGAAACTATTTAATAAAATAAGTAGTTTCGGTCTTTTTTATCAGCTGCAAGGCTATGCTAGTTTAAACGCTACTACTACAGCATTTAATATAAGTTCATTTAAGTAATTTGTCTATTGTCGCAACAGCATTTTTACCCTAAAAAGTCACCCATATATTAAAGAAATTTAATGATGAAATGAAAAAAAGAAAAGTCTTTCGGAGCGCTAAAAACAAGTGATTTTGGCTAAACAACGTGGCGAGCAGCACATAGGTGAGAATAAAGTAAAAACTTAACTTTTGCCCCTTATCTACTTTTTTGAGTTTGAAGCTGAAGCGCGCCTCGCAATCTAGCGAAGCTTCGTCCTCCGCTGAAGCTTTTGGAACAGTACTATTTTTTCTGATTCGTTGCATTAAAATTCACCTTATTAAATGCCGCGTCCTACGGCGTTATGGTGAATATATGCTTGATTTAATTGATTAAACATGCCACCTGCTAGGCTAAGGTACATATTACTTGCTTGTATTACGCTTTGCTTGCAAGAAGTACATTTTCACGTTTAGCCTCAGCTACATATTGACTTAACTTACGATGTGAAACTGGTACTATTTTTTCTAATAAGCTTGCGGCTTTATCATTCGAAATTTTTGAGTCTATGTTTTCACGCCAATAGTCAATGGCCTGTTTTCTTAACTCATATGTTTCTAAATGGCCTTTCATTGCAGCAAGTGAGCGCTGTACTCTTTTCTCGTGCGTTACAAACAAGGCCATTAGTTTCATTAATGCATAAGAATCTATTGGGTAATCTAGCAAGAATTTATTCAGGTTCTCTAAAGTTGAAAAGACATCATCATCTTGATTAATAATGAACTCAAAAGTTTTCTTAGCTTTCAGTTCACCTCGCAATAGAGGATCAAATTTTTTTCTTAAGTTGGAATATGCTTTATCGGCTTCAATAATTGTAAGTATTTTAATAGCTTCAAAGCCGCCATCGCGTTCGCCATATAGTTTGCAGCCAATTTCGTATAGCAACCGCCTTTCATTTTCTGACAACCTTGGGTCGCCTATTACAAACCCCAAATAATCAAAATCGCTCATAACGTTCCTTCGCACCATTCTTAGTCAAGAAACCACGCCAGCTTGAGACGTTCGTCCACATTAATTCTGATAATGGTATCGGCAAGCAATAATGTTCAGCTCGTTATCTGTCATTTGATACACCAGCCTATTCACATCATCTATGCGCCTGGACCAATAACCCGTTAAATCGCCACGTAAAGCTTCAGGCTTGTGGAGCTCGGCGGCCTGCTCCAGATCACCAGCGACCGTCGACGCCGACAGGCGGACGTCGGCCACACAGTCCACGGGGACGTGGTC
>JANNOS010000067.1:0-21975 GCA_031399315.1 Methylophilaceae bacterium
CGCTTGCGTATTCATACTGCTCAAGCTTAGTTATGATAATTAAAGGCGTGATTTCAGACACAAAAGGCACATTACCTGCAATAAAAATGACTGAGCCATATTCACCAATCGCCCTTGCAAAGGCCAGGGCAAAACCAGTGAGTAACGCTGGCCAAATGGCAGGGAAGATAATTTTTGAGAAGGTCTGCCAACGGTTAGCACCTAAACTTGCAGCCGCCTCTTCTGTTTCAGCCTCTAAATCTTCTAACACTGGCTGCACGGTACGCACCACAAATGGCAGCCCAATAAATGTAAGCGCAACAATCACGCCTATTGGGGTAAAGGCGACTTTAATGCCGAGTGGTTCTAACCACTGACCAATCCAGCCATTGCCTGCGTACACAGCGGTTAATGCGATGCCGGCCACTGCAGTTGGCAACGCAAATGGCAAATCCACCAGCGCATCAATAATTTTTTTGCCTGGAAATGTGTATCTCACCAATACCCAAGCGGTTAACAGGCCAAATACGGCATTAATTAAAGCGCCCAGCAATGAGGCACCAAAGGTAAGTTGATAAGATGCCATTACTCTGGGGGCTGTGACGACTGCCCAAAACTCACTCAAGCTTAGTTCAGTCGTTTTTATAAATGCAGCTGAGAGTGGGATAAGCACAATCAGGCTTAAGTAAAATATAGTAAATCCCAGCGATAAATTAAAGCCAGGCAAGATATTTTTATTCGATTTTTTGCTCATATTTTTACTTCAAAATTACGCATTAAAGTAGGTAGCTCAATCTAAAATGATCGAGCTACCTGATTTTTTGCATGGATTGATTAAATTTTTGCAATAGAAACATCGGTTGCTTTAACTAATGCTAAAACTTCTGAGCCTTTTTCTAGTGCCAGTTCTTTGATCGAACGTGTCGTGATGACTGAAGTAATAATCCCAGATGAGGTTTCAACTTCTACTTCTGAAACGACATCGCCCCATACAATTTCTTTAATTTTCCCGCGCAATTGGTTGCGCACGTTCACTGCGATTAATGCCATGACTTTTTCTCCTTTAATGTGATTAGGCGTTAAGCCTAATAATTGGGTATTGCTAACATACTGTAGCGCTGTAATTGCTTGATTCATTTTTGCTTACTTACTTTGATATATCTGATCAAAAGTACCACCATCAGAGAAGTGCGTTTTTTGCGCTTTCTGCCATCCACCAAATTCTTCATCAATTTTTATCAAATTAATTTTAGGAAATTGGCTTTCATATTTCTTGGCAACTGATGCTAAGGTAGGACGGTAGTAATTTTTGGCGGCAATTTCTTGACCTTCTTCAGTGTATAAATACTCTAAATAAGCTTTGGCAACTGCTTCAGTCCCATGTTTCTTTGCGAATTTATCCACTACGGTAACCGGTGGTTCAGCCAAGATAGAAAGTGAAGGGATGACGATTTCAAATTTGGAATTCCCACCATTTTTTTGGCCTAATTCTTTTTGCGCTAAGAATGCTTCGTTTTCCCAGGCAAGTAATACATCGCCAATACCACGCTCTACAAAAGTCGTAGTAGAACCACGTGCGCCAGTATCAAGCACTGGTACGTTTTTCAACAACTTGCCGACGAACTCTTTCGTTTTAGCTTCATCACCGCCGTATTTTTTCTGTGCAAAGGCCCAGGCTGCAAGGTAATTCCAACGTGCACCCCCGGATGTTTTAGGGTTAGGTGTAATCACAGAAACACCTGGCTTCACAAGGTCATCCCAGTCTTTGATACCTTTTGGATTACCTTTACGCACTAGTAATACAATCGTTGAGGTATAGGGTGAGCTATTATGCTGCAAGCGAGTTTGCCAATTTTTAGGAATCAATTTACCTTTTTCGTAAAGTTGGTCAACGTCATAAGCCAGTGCTAGAGTTGCCACATCGGCATCTAGCCCATCAATAATGGCACGCGCTTGCTTGCCAGAGCCACCATGAGAGGTTTTAACCGTGACTTTGTCGCCCGTTTTTTCTAACCAATGTTTACTAAATGCAGCATTAAAATCCTGATATAGCTCGCGTGTTGGGTCATATGAAACGTTGAGTAAAGTGATGTCTTTAGCTGATGCGACGATAGGCGCCGTAACGCTTAATGTTACTGCCAGCAAGGCAATTGTTAATAATGATTTCTTCATGTTTAATCCTTAAATAGTTAAATTGTGTTAAATTTTTTATTCTTTATTTGAGCGGCAACAAGTCATTTTTAACTCCTTCAAATTTTTTTTCAAATTAAATTAAAATGCAACTTGAAGGCGCGCAAGCAGTGCTTCTTCACTTTCACGATCACGCACGTTACTGCCAGCCGCGTTAATTGCCGTAATACCAATACCTGCACCGCCATCAAACTTTGTATGCGCGTAATTCAACTGCACTTTTGCGTTTTGATTCAAATACCAATTCACGCCTGCAGTCCAAGTTTTAGCGGATTCCGCACTCTCAGATAAGTTGGCATATGTGCCAGCAGAAAATGAGTCGCCCGCTTTATTTTTAAAAGTATCTTCATCTAGGTTTAATTCGCTGTATCGTGCAACCAATTCCCATGCGCCCCAGCCACCTTTGTCAATATCAAAGTCTTGTTTTGGCTTAACGCCTTTAAAAGACGCATCTTCACCCGTAATTAAATAGGTAGCCGCAATTTGCCATGCATCGTGATCCAGCTTTTTGGTTGAGCCTGCTACAAACACAGTGGGCGCATTGCCAGTGGTGCTGGTTAATAAACTCACGTCTTGACTCACCCTTGCGTACTCGGCCAATAAGCCAAACGGACCGTAATAATAGTTAGCTTGCGGCGTAATACGGATGCGTTTGCCGTCCGCCACTGAAGCACTGCCATAACGGAAGAAGGTTTGCTGACCCTCCGTCAAATAGCTAGGCAAGCCATTTCTGGTGGCATCTGCAGCAGATGTGTTGGTGAAATCCAAATTTCTTTCGCCATCGATATTAGTAAACGTGCCCGCAATACCAAACCCTAAGCCAGCTAATGCATTGGTTTCATCTTTAAACGGAGTGGCGAATAAACGCGCGGTCACTTCTTTACCACCATCAAACTCTGTGCCTGTGCTGGTGTTACCACCATCTACCACACCATTATTAACACCAAGGGCATAATTTAGTTTTTCACCAAAAATATCACCATAGACTGAAACGCCCACATCACGATTCGGCAAAATTGCATTGGTGACATAGCTGCGCTCCACAAACTTAATGTCACCGCCACTTTGTAAGCGCTCTAATCCAACATACGGCTTATATTTACCAGCGCGTATTTTAAAAGCTGGGTTAAAACGGGCATCAATATAAGCATCTACAGCCGATGCGCTACCCCCTGCGAATTCTGGCGTAAAACGGAAATCGTATTTACCATAAACGGTGCCTTCAAGCGTTGGCCGTATGCGGCGTAATAAGCCCGTATCGTTCGCATCATGAAAGCCATTAGCATCTAAATTGCCTGCACGATTATTGGTACGATTGCGCACATCATTGGCACCACCCTGAAACGAACGATAATCGGCCTGTAATAAACCACGTAGTTTAATGACATTTTTGCCATCAGCTGACTCTAGTCCAAATCCACTTGCACTGGCTTTGACTACTGGCGTTGTTTTCTTGGCAGCAGAGGCATCTTCTTCTGCCACTTCGCCTTTACGCGCTAAGATTTTTACTTTTTGATCAAGCTCTTGCACGAGCGCCCTAAGCTCTTCTAGCTCTGTACTATCATTAGCAAATGTTGTGATTGGGCTAGTGATAAAACCAGATAAAACTAAAGCGGTTACTATTTTTTTGTGTTGCATTATCAAAACTCCTTATCTTTCTTCCAGTGGTCTGGTCAGAGTTTGATTTATTAATTTGTTTAGCTCCAGTTATTAGGTAGCTTTTTTAGGTGTTAAAACTTAAATTTTTGAATGACTCGCTTTGTGTTCAAATCGTACTTTTTCTCTTCGCTCAATTTGAGTCACACGGCCATCATGCACGGTAATTTCAATCGAGCCATACCCCGTTTGTTGCTGAACTAGCAATAATGCATGTGCAATTGCTTGCAATACAGCATCATCACTTTCTAGCAATTTTTGTTTGACTTGGCTCATTTGTGTTTATGTCTATTTCAAAGAATGTGCACACTTTAGCAAGGCTGCTAAATAATTAAAAATACTTTGTAGTTATACCTTAATAACTAATAGTTATATAAAAGACGGTTATTATCCTTTGATTCTACCTTTATTATCAAAGACTCTATCTGAACTGATAGGCTGGTTCCCAGATACTATTTCCCTCTGGTTTTAGGGGGGATAAACAATAAAATGAATGTGACCGATAACATGTAAACATCTCATGCACATTGGCCTTTAGGGTAGTTTATGGTTTGGTTTAACTAAATGGACAAGCCTAATAGACCTGTAAATGTGTTAAAACAGTGTATTTGTGCAATCTATGCGCAACTTGAGGATGCGAAATAACTATTGGTTCAAGATTTATGTAAAAAACTCAAATAGAGCAGGCCTGCAGACCAATATCCATACGGGTTGCAGAGCATAAATTTTTAATTTTTTAGAAGCGCAATTCAATATTTAACGCATCGACTCAATACCCCCACCGTCATTCCCGCACACGACTTTGCAAGTGCTATAGCACTTAGAAATCGGAGTACCCTTGTGGTGCGAAAGCGGGAATCCAGTGGCTTTTGATTTTGTATTTTTTTACTAAAACTTAAAATGGATTCCCGCTTTCGCGGGAATGACGGAAGTAGGGAATTTCATGCAGCGCAATACGCAAGTTATTGCGCCCTACGCGGGCTGATTAATTAGCCTAGCTATGCTTACGACTGAATAATAGAAAGTGCATTAACGCATAGAGGCGGTGGAAAAGATAATCGAACTGCTCTGGCTGTGAAAGTGATACTTTGTCAGTCTCAAAGTGACGAATGTGAAAAGCGTTTCCTATCTCAGTCAATGATTTAGCTTCTGCCTCTAGATAACTTCGAAACACAGGTTCTAACGATGCTTGATCCAAGAGTAAAGCAACTGAAAGCCTCTTGTTTCCTTGAACTTCTAGTGACTTCAGCCTCTCCCATGCGTCCCAAAGCTTCTCCGTGGCTTCAGCTCTTGCCTTAGGCGCGGGGTCTTTGAATTTTAAGCATGCGTCTCTCAATAGCGAGTCTAATGTAGCGTCGCCGCTTGTTGGTAAATTACTCATAGCTTCAAACAGAACAGGGGGAACAGGTCTTGACTCGGTGAGTCTAGAAATGTCTCGAAGTAGTGGAAAAAGAAAACGTGATGCAAATGCTTCAACATAGTCTGAAAGGTTACTCCCGGTGTAGTAATAATTTCTTACAAAATCCAAAAATGGCACTGTCTTTTCTGCAATTGCCCGACACAGCGCAATTTGAATTGCAACTCGATTATTGCGCTCGGCTGGCCATTCTAGTACACCTGAGCCAACCATGGAACCAACAGAACGCTGTGTCTTTGTCCACCACACAGAAAAATCAGATTTTGGTAGTACTGCTGCAAGAAATCCAGCCATTGGCTCTTCATCAAGTTGGTAAACAAAGCGAGTAAGCACGTTTTCAGCCGACTGGAATGAAGCTGACTGGAAGTCAGTAATTGTGTCTTCCAGGTCTTGGATAGATGGTGTAAGAATAGATGGAGGAGTTGTCATGGATAAGTGAATTAAGATTTGATTCCTTTAATTTGCAGCCTTCTTCACTACTTCCGCAATCTCTTCCGCCAATTTCTGCACCAGTGTTGCATCCTGGCCTTCCACCATCACGCGGATTTTGGGTTCGGTGCCCGAGGCGCGCAGTAGCACGCGGCCTGCGCCGTTTAACTCCGTCTCTGCATTTTTAACAACGTTTTGAATTTGTGGAACATTTAAATCCAACTTTTCTTTGGTCGTTATGTTTATCAAAACTTGCGGGTATAACACAAGTTCTGCGCCCATTTGCGTGAGCGTTTTACCACTTTGTTTTAGCGCATGCAGAACTTGCAGCGCGGCAATAATCGCATCACCACTGGTGTGTTTATCTAAGGTAAGAATATGGCCAGAATTTTCGCCGCCTAATTTCCAGTTTTTTTCATTCAGCAATTCCAGCACGTATCTATCGCCCACTTTGGCACGCGCAAACGGAATTTGGTGTTTGGCCAAGGCGTGTTCTAGCGCTAGATTAGTCATCAACGTACCCGCCACGCCGCCTTTAAGCTTGCCTTTGGCGTATAAACCCAACGCGATAATATAAAGCAGTTGGTCACCATCTAGCAGATTGCCGCTTGCATCCACCATCATCACGCGGTCGCCATCGCCATCAAACGCAATGCCCATATCGGCTTTGTGCTCTACCACCGCTTTTTGTAAGGCTTGCGGATGGGTTGTGCCGACTTGCTCGTTAATATTCAAGCCATCTGGCTTATTACCAATCGCAATAATTTCTGCCCCCAGCTCATGAAACACATCGGGTGCAACATGGTAAGTGGCACCGTGGGCGCAATCAAGCACGATTTTTAGGCCGCGCAAATCCATATTATTTGGGAAGGTGCTTTTACAGAACTCCACATAACGCCCTGCCGCATCATCGATGCGTCGCGCCTTACCCAGCTTGGCAGATTCCATCACTTGCATGGGTTTGTCTAGCTCGGCTTCGATGGCATGTTCAATATCATCGCCCAGCTTTGCACCCTCACTCGAGAAAAACTTAATGCCGTTATCGTAATAAGGGTTGTGCGAGGCAGAAATAACAATACCAGCCTGTGCGCGCAAAGCGCGGGTAAGGTATGCCACGGCTGGTGTGGGCATTGGGCCTGTGAGCAACACATCTACCCCCGCGGCAGATAAACCCGCTTCCAGCGCGGCCTCTAGCATGTAGCCAGAGATGCGCGTATCTTTACCAATCAGCACCGTTGGGCGTGCGCCTCTTGGTAAATTAGCACCCTTTGATGCCAGCACACGACCTGCCGCGTAACCCAAACGCATAATGAACTCTGGCGTAATTGGGCTTTCACCGACTTTGCCGCGAATGCCATCTGTGCCGAAATAATTTTTACTCATATCTTCCCAAAATTTACTGTTTTTATTCGTTTATTGAATTGCTGTAACAACTTTCAAAGCTTCAACCGTAGCCTTCACATCGTGCACCCGCAGTATTTTAGCGCCTTTTTGGACTGCGATCACGGAAGCGGCCAAACTGGCGTAGAGCCTTGCATCTACGTCATTGCCCGTGACTTGTCCAAGCACTGATTTGCGCGATAAACCCACCAACAATGGCTGACCTAAACTCGCAAAACTTTCGAGCTGTTGAATGAGCGTGATGTTATGTTCGCGCGTTTTACCAAAGCCAAAGCCAGGGTCAAGCACAATGCGAGATGCTCCAACACCCGCATGAATACTGTCTCTCAGGCGTGCCAATAAAAACGTTTTAACATCTTTCACCACGTCATTATATTGCGGATCAACTTGCATGGTTTGTGGCGTGCCTTGCATGTGCATTAAACACACGCCAACGTTGGATTTCGCAACAATTTCCATTGCACCACTTTCTTGCAGCGCACGTACATCATTGACAATAGAAGCGCCTGCCGCAATAGCGGCCTGCATGACTTGCGGCTTATAGGTATCAATAGAAATTGGTATGTTAATTTTACCTATCAAGCCTTCAATAACAGGAATCACGCGGTCTAGCTCTTGTTGCAGGCTTACAGCTGTGGCATTGGGTCGTGTTGACTCGCCACCAATATCGAGAATATCTGCGCCTTCTTCCACCAATTTTAGCGCATGTGCTATCGCCAAATGGCTTGCTGAGAACTTGCCGCCATCAGAGAAAGAATCTGGCGTGACATTCACGATACCCATAACGCGCGGGTTTGCTAAATCGAGTTGAAATTTTCCACAATCAAATATCATGGCTAATTATACTATAAGCCGTCATTGCGAGCGGAGCGTGGCAATCTACAGCTTGATTGCCACAACAGTTAGATTGCCACGCCAAAATTAAATCCTTAGGCTCGCAATGACAAATAAAAAAGGGCTAGAAATCTAGCCCTTTTTTCATCAAGCAAACTATCAGCTTTTTGTCGCAGGTTGTGGTGTAGCTGTACCAGACCCTGAAGAAGCACCAGTACCGCCGCCACTCGTTGGCTTAATAGGTGTTTGACGTGGTTTAGGCTCACGCACAGGCTTGCCTGCCATAATGTCGTTAATTTGGTCGGCATCAATGGTTTCATATTCCATCAAAGCCGCTGTCATCGCTTCTACTTTGTCGCGAAAATCTTCTAACAAAAAGCGCGCAATGCCATATTCTACAACCAAAAAACCACGGATTTCGGCATCCACTTTTTGTTGGGTAGCCTCACTGACAGTTTTGCTACTCATGCTACCAAAAAACGAATCTTGCTCATCACCTGCGTACACCATCGTCCCAAGTGCATCGCTCATGCCGTATTTAGTCACCATGCCACGCGCAAGTTTTGTTGCACGCTCAAAATCGTTACTCGCACCTGTAGACATTTGATTCATAAAAATTTCTTCGGCAATACGGCCGCCAAATAAAATTGAAATTTCTTCCAACATTTTATCTTTGTAATTGCTGATGCGATCAAACTCAGGCAACTGCCACGTCAAGCCAAGCGCCCAACCGCGCGGCATAATGGTAACTTTATGCACTGGGTCTGCCTTCGGCAATAACTTCGCCACCACTGCGTGACCAGATTCATGGTAAGCCGTGTTACGACGCTCTTCCTCACGCATCACCATTGATTTACGCTCTGGGCCCATGTAGATTTTATCTTTAGCATCCTCAAAATCTTCCATATCCACGGTGCGTTTATTACGGCGCGCAGCAAATAAGGCAGCCTCATTCACCAAGTTGGCTAAATCTGCACCGCTAAAGCCTGGCGTACCACGCGCCAAAATGTCGGCTTTTACATCTGGGTCAATTGGCACTTTACGCATATGAACAAGCAAGATTTGCTCACGACCTTTAATATCAGGCAAGCCAACCATCACTTGTCTATCAAAACGGCCTGGGCGCAATAAGGCTTTATCTAACACGTCCGCTCTGTTGGTTGCAGCAATAATAATCACGCCTGAACTGGCTTCAAAGCCATCCATCTCAACCAATAATTGGTTTAAGGTTTGTTCGCGTTCATCGTTACCGCCACCAGTACCCGCACCACGGCTACGGCCTACGGCGTCAATTTCATCAATAAAGATAATGCAAGGCGAGTTCTTTTTAGCGGTTTCAAACATATCGCGCACACGTGCAGCACCTACACCCACAAACATCTCTACAAAGTCAGAACCAGAAATGCTAAAGAATGGCACTTTTGCTTCACCCGCAATGGCGCGTGCAAGCAAGGTTTTACCAGTACCTGGAGGCCCTATTAACAAAACGCCACGTGGAATACGACCACCTAATTTTTGAAATTTGCTAGGCTCTCTTAAAAAGTCGACCAACTCGGTCACTTCTTCTTTGGCTTCATCACAACCCGCCACATCGGCAAATGTGGTTTGATTTGAGCTTTCATCTAGCTGACGTGCTTTGCTTTTACCAAATGAAAATGGTCCTCCACCTTTACCGCCGCCCTGCATTTGGCGCATAAAGAATATCCACACACCGATGAGTAAAATCATTGGGAACCAAGACATGAAAATCTCAAGCAACACAGAACGTTGTTGCTCTGCTTTAGCTTCAACTTGCACGTTATATTTAAGCAAGTCGTTCACCATCCATAAATCATTTGGTGTATAGGTGCTAAATTCTTTACCGTCTTGCATTTTGCCATGCACAACACGCCCATCGATTTGCGCGCTCGCAACACGTCCATCTTTAACTTGTTGCATAAAGTCAGAATACTTAAGCTGAGTTTCGGCTTTACCTTGGCCGCTAAATTGATTAAATACCGTCATCAACACAAGTGCGACGACTAACCAAATTGCAATACTTTTTGCGATGTTATTCAATGTTCATTCCTTTTACTCTCTAGAGTAATCTCATTTTAACCCTAATTAACAACTTATTGTGCTGTAAACAAAGTAATCAAACTGTATTTGTTTACGCTTTACCTAAACTTACAAATATTTTTATCAAGATTTTCGCTTATGACTTCCATCTACGACTTTCGTCCCAAACCCAGCAAATACACCTCACTACTGCGATCGCGCGAGGCTTTTGGCTTGCGCGTCACCACTTTATCAAATTGCAGTCGCATCACTTTTACTATTTCGTCAAAACCAGAGCCTATAAACACCTTGACTAAAAAATTGCCGTTTGGTTTCAACCAAACCTTACTAAAATCCAGCGCCAGCTCAGTTAAATACATAGCGCCTGCTTGGTCTACATCACTGATGCCACTTATATTGGGTGCCATATCCGCAATTACAAGGTCTACTGGCTTATTATTCAACTTTTCTTCCAAGCGCTTTAAAACTGCGTCCTCACGAAAATCGCCTTGAATAAATTCAACACTGGCGATCGGGGGCATGTCTAAAATATCTAGTGCGATTACCTTACCCTGCCCTTTTAAGCGCTGCACCACCACTTGCGACCAACTACCTGGCGTTGAACCTAGATCAACAATTGTCATGCCGGGCTTAATGAGTTTATCTTTATCATCAATTTCAATGAGTTTATAGGCTGCACGTGCGCGATAGCCTTCTTTTTGCGCACGTTTTACAAACTCGTCATTAAGATGCTCTTGCATCCAGGCTTTGCTGGTACGTGTTGGTTTCATATAAGAATAAGGTGCTTCATGTTAAAATAGCGGCTAATTGATTCTTTAAGAAAATAATGAAACTAGATTTTGTAAAATTAAACACTAAACAAATCGCGCATCTTCGCGGCTTAGCACACAGCTTAAACCCAGTTGTGATGATAGGCAACAATGGCTTGACTGAGAATGTCATCAAAGAAATTGAGTTGAATTTAAGCGCGCACGAGCTGATTAAAATTCAAATAGCGGGCGATGACCGCGATGCGCGTAAAGCCATGTATTTGGAAATCTGCACAAAAACAGGTGCAACTGCAGTACATCACATTGGCAAACAATTGGTGATTTATCGCGCCAGTGAATCCATTAAAGAAAAAGCCAAAGTAGTGATTCCTAAGCTTTAAAGCGTAAAAACACTGCCCTGAACCAGTTCTTGGCATCACCATTCTCGCTAAGTGCTAAAGCACTAAGTCGAATGCGAAGCCCAATATACATGCGATTTTTGGGGCATATTATAAAACTTTGATAGGCAGTAAAATTCGCTTGCTAAATCAACAATAACAAGGCGCCGCGACGAAGACAGTACAAATTGTACGGCGAGGAAGCGGCAACAAAGTTAGTGTTGATTTATAAGCGAATTAACGCGCTTTCAATACCAAAACAAAACCTAGCAAGCATTCTGCCAAATACGCCACGCTCGCACCCCCATGCCAAGCTCTAAATCTATCTGCAAAAACGCTTTGCATCACATCATTCGGGAGCGCATCAGATTTGAGTTGCGCGATCAGTGGCTGAATGCCGAAATGCCCAGCCAGCACCAGCAGCAACATGACCAAAACTGCCCAAAAAAAACTTTGTTTGAGTGCGCCAGTGCCATATTCAAATAATCTTTGAATAAGCAAATAAAATGCACTCGCCATGCCAATGTAGCTTACCAACGTAAATAACTTGCCTGCCAGCCCACCCGCAAGTTGCTTATCATGCATTACATCAAACAACATATAAGCCGTGATGCCAGTCATCCACAGCGCGCCAACCCACAGCGTAATAACAATCAGATTTATTTTAGATAACATATTAAATATAAAGCACTTTTAGTACTTCGTACTCCTTAATGCCACCAGGTGCGGCCACTTCAGCCACATCGCCTGCAGATTTTCCAATCAACGCGCGCGCGATTGGTGAGCCCACTGAGATTTTCCCACCTTTAATATTAGCCTCATCTTCACCTACGATTTGATATGTTTTATTGTCACCAGATTCTAAATCTTCAATATTGACCGTTGCACCAAATACTACACGGCCTTCGGCATTAAGCGTTTTAGTATCAATCACAAACAAATTAGAAAGCTTTGATTCTAACTCTGCAATGCGGCCTTCAATAAAGCTTTGTTTTTCTTTGGCGGCTTCGTACTCTGCGTTTTCAGATAAATCGCCTTGCGCACGCGCCTCTGCAATGGCTTGTATCACTGACGGCCTATCAACGCTGCGCAAACGCGCTAGCTCTTCTTTAAGCATCTCAGCGCCAAGCACTGTTACTGGAATTTGATTCACTGCCATAACGACCTCTACCAAAAAAATAAACCACACCCAATGGAGCGTGGTTTTTAAAAATCAATAAACAAAGTGTATTTTAAATGAGCTTTTTATGCAAGTCTTGAATTGAATGGACTTCCATTTCCTTTGTTTGCGACATGCCAATGCACGCAGCACGCGCACCTGCTAGCGTTGTGTAATACGTCACTTTATTTTGTAGTGCACTACGACGAATCTCATAAGAATCTGCAACGGCTTTTTTGTCTTCGGTCACGTTCACAATAAAGCTAATTTCATTATTCTTAATCATATCCACCACATGTGGGCGACCTTCTGCCACTTTATTGACTGGTGTCACTGTTAAGCCATTCTCTTTTAGCGCTCTTGCCGTGCCTTTGGTTGCCACTAGCGTAAAGCCTAGCTTGGCTAAATCTTGGGCAATATCGACCACTTTATGATGATCTTCATTGCGTACGCTTATAAACGCGCGCCCACCTTTTGGTAACTTGGCCGATGCGCCTAATTGTGACTTCACAAACGCTTCTGCAAAGGTCGCGCCGACGCCCATCACTTCACCTGTCGATTTCATTTCTGGACCAAGAATGGTATCAACCCCAGGGAACTTGATAAACGGAAATACTGCTTCTTTTACTGAGAAATAAGGTGGGATGACTTCTTTAGTCACGCCTTGCGATTTCAAACTTTGGCCTGCCATGCAACGCGCGGCGATTTTAGCCAGCTGCAAACCACAGGCTTTAGAAACAAACGGCACTGTTCTTGATGCACGCGGGTTCACCTCTAACACATAAACAACGTCACCTTGAATCGCAAATTGCACGTTCATTAAACCTTTAACGCCAAGCGCTTTTGCCATTTGAATAGTTTGTGCACGCAATACATCTTGTAATGCTTTGCTTAAACTATAGGGCGGCAATGAACAGGCTGAATCGCCAGAGTGCACGCCTGCTTGCTCGACGTGTTGCATAATGCCGCCAATAAGCACATCCTCACCATCGCAAATCGCGTCCACATCAATTTCTAGTGCGTCATTCAAAAAGCGGTCTAGCAACACTGGTGAATCGTTAGAAACTTTTACCGCTTCGCGCATATAGCGCTCTAATTGGCTTTGTTCATGCACAATCTCCATGGCACGGCCGCCTAATACATAGCTTGGGCGCACGACTAGCGGATAACCAATTTCATTGGCCGCAATGAGCGCAGCTTCTGGCGTGCGCGCAGTACGGTTTGGTGGCTGTTTTAAACCCAACGTTTGCAACATTTTTTGAAAGCGCTCACGGTCTTCTGCACAATCAATCGCATCTGGCGTAGTACCGATAATCGGCACACCGGCTTTTTCTAGTGCACGCGCGAGTTTAAGCGGCGTTTGTCCACCATATTGCACAATCACGCCAACTGGCTTTTCAATATGTACAATTTCTAGCACGTCTTCTAAAGTGACTGGCTCAAAATATAGGCGGTCACTGGTGTCGTAATCGGTCGAAACCGTTTCAGGATTACAGTTCACCATAATCGTTTCATAGCCGTCATCGCGCATGGCAAACGCCGCATGTACGCAGCAATAATCAAACTCAATGCCTTGGCCGATTCTATTTGGCCCGCCGCCTAATACCATTATTTTTTTCTTGGTCGTAGGTTGTGATTCGCAATACTGCTCATAAGTTGAGTACATATAAGCGGTATTCGTGGCGAACTCTGCCGCGCAAGTATCGACGCGCTTATACACGGGGCGAATATTATGTGCTTGGCGATAAGCACGTACAGCGTGTTGATCTGTTTCTAACAATTTAGCAAGTCGACGATCGCTAAAGCCGCAACGCTTAAGCTGATACAAAGCTTCTTTATCCAAGTCGGCAATATGTTTACCTTTTAGGGCATCTTCACGATCAATAATATCTTTAATCTGTGCCAAGAACCAAGGGTCGATCTTGCTGATATTGAACACTTGCTCAATTGACATGCCTGTTCTAAATGCATCACCCACATACCAAATGCGCTCTGGGCCAGGCTCGCCCATCTCTTTGGTGATTTTATCCACATCGGCAGTAATTTCATCCATGCCATCTACGCCCACTTCTAAACCGCGCAAAGCTTTTTGGAATGATTCTTGAAAGGTGCGTCCAATTGCCATCACTTCACCCACCGATTTCATTTGCGTGGTGAGGCGCGAATCTGCTTGCGGGAATTTTTCAAAGGCGAAACGCGGTATTTTTGTGACCACGTAATCAATCGAAGGCTCAAACGAAGCTGGTGTTTGACCGCCTGTAATGTCATTCTTCAATTCATCGAGCGTGAAACCAACCGCCAATTTCGCCGCTACTTTTGCAATCGGGAAACCAGTGGCCTTAGAAGCCAACGCCGATGAACGCGATACGCGTGGGTTCATCTCAATCACAATCATGCGGCCATCTTCAGGATTAATCGCAAATTGCACGTTAGAGCCGCCCGTATCCACACCGATTTCACGCAACACCGCCAATGAGGCGTTACGCATAATTTGATATTCTTTATCCGTTAAGGTTTGCGCTGGCGCGACGGTGATAGAGTCGCCAGTATGTACGCCCATCGGGTCTAAGTTTTCAATCGAGCAAATGATGATGCAGTTATCCGCTTTGTCACGCACCACTTCCATCTCGTACTCTTTCCAACCCAGCATCGATTCTTCAATCAATAACTCTTTGGTGGGCGACGCATCTAAGCCGCGCTCGCAAATGGTGATGAATTCTTCGCGATTATAGGCAATACCGCCACCGCTGCCGCCCATAGTGAATGATGGGCGAATAATGGCCGGATAGCCAATACTGGCTTGCACTTGCAAGGCCTCTTCCATTGAATGTGCAATGCTAGAACGTGCTGAGCCGAGCCCAATTTTGGTCATGGCTTCTTTGAATTTTTGACGATCTTCGGCTTTATCAATCGCTTCTTTCGAAGCACCAATCATTTCGACATTGTATTTTGCCAACACACCATGCTTATCTAAATCTAAAGCACAATTTAATGCGGTTTGACCGCCCATCGTTGGCAACAGCGCATCAGGGCGCTCTTTGGCGATAATTTTCTCAACTACTTTCCAAGTAATCGGCTCAATATACGTTGCATCCGCCATTTCCGGGTCGGTCATAATCGTCGCGGGGTTAGAGTTCACCAAAATGACACGGTAACCTTCTTCTCGCAAGGCTTTGCAAGCCTGTGCACCAGAGTAATCAAACTCGCAGGCTTGGCCAATCACAATCGGACCAGCGCCGATGATTAGAATGCTTTTTATGTCTGTTCTTTTTGCCATTTAACTCAGTCTCAATTCAATCTTTCCACAGACTCTGTCGCGCTTTGTGGGCGGCGCAACAACCGCTTTGCATAATACCCTGCAGCTACTGCAACCAACCCTGCCCACCAGCCTTGCAAAGGGCTTATTAGCCACATCAACCCCATTAACACTGCAAGCAAAACCAGCAAACAGCCCAGTATCAACGTGTGCAATTTGTGCGCTAATCTGTTCGCGTTATCCACTTGCTGCACCAAACCCTGTACCCCTTGCGGCAGCGCTGCGTGGCCTTCATCGCGCAATTGCTTGAAGCGATTGGGCCATGTTTTTGGCGAAAACCAATTCACGACCACGCGGCCGCTTTCAGTCACATTATCTTGACGCATTAAGCGCCAACCGACAATGACTACCAACACTGGCACGGCTATCCAAAAGGCTTGAATCAACCAAGCCTGAATATCCTGCGGCAGGCGGTGAAACCAATCAACAATCAATTGTGCCGCTTGAAAGCGCTCCATTATTTAGCCGCCTGCATCAAAGCAATAAACTGGTCAAACAAATAACTCATTTCCGTTGGACCAGGGCTTGCCTCTGGATGACCTTGGAAGCTAAATGCAGGCTTATCTGTGCGCGCAATGCCTTGTAAACTGCCGTCAAATAACGAGATATGCGTTACTTTAATATTGGCAGGCAAAGTGGCTGGATCTGCCGCAAACCCATGGTTTTGGCTGGTGATGTACACACGTTTGGTTTCCACATCTTGCACAGGATGATTCGCCCCATGATGACCAAACTTCATTTTCATGGTTTTAGCACCACTGGCTAGCGCCAATAATTGATGACCCAAGCAAATACCAAAAGTTGGAATGCCCGTATCGACCAAAGATTTAATGGCTGAAATGGCATAATCACATGGCTCTGGGTCGCCTGGGCCATTGGATAAAAACACTCCGTCTGGCTTGTAACTGAGCGCCTGCGCCGCCGTTGCTTGCGCAGGTAGCACCGTGACCTTGCAGCCGCGCGTAACCAACATACGCAAAATATTGCGCTTAACACCGTAATCAAATGCAACCACGTGGTATTGGCTTACAGGCGGCTGCGTGTAACCTTTGCTCAACGTCCATTCGCCTGCGCCGTTATCAGACGAGTTAAATTCATAAGCGGTTTTGCAGCTCACCACCTTAGCCAAATCCATTCCAGATAAACCTGGAAAGCTTTTTGCCAAGGTGAGCGCCTTGGCTTCATCAAAGCCGCCACCTGCCATAATACAACCCGCTTGCGCGCCTTTTTCGCGCAAAACCCGCGTTAAGGCGCGTGTATCAATATCTGCAATGGCAACGATATTATTGGCTTTTAAATAATCACTTAAATTTTGCGTGCTACGGAAATTGCTGTGCGACAAAGGTAAATCGCGAATAATTAAACCTGATGCATACACCTTGCCAGATTCAACATCTTCAGCATTGGTGCCAGTGTTGCCGATATGCGGATAAGTAAGGGTAACGATTTGCTCGGTATAAGAAGGGTCGGTCAGAATTTCTTGATAACCCGTCATTGAGGTATTAAAGACTACTTCCCCTACCGTATGGCCAGAAGCGCCAATCGCAATGCCTTTAAAAACAGTCCCATCTGCTAACACTAACACTGCCGGGACCGTTTTTGACACCGCTATTTTTGACACCTTAAAGCTCCTTAATTTCGACACGACACACACCCGTTTATTTTCACAAACCTAGATTAGATTCGCTTATTCTCATAAGCCCACAATTTAGATTGTAGATGTGCAAAACGGGAAAAGTTTTTGGACTCTTCCCGTTTCAGAATTAACGAATTATAGCGGAATTAGACTTAAGTTTCAAGCTAGCACTGCCCAGTTTTAAGCTGACTAATAGTTAGCAAATACGTCGTCTTGCCCATTAATTTTTATAAAACATTTTTTCCATGCTTGCATCATATAGCGCGTAACGGCCACGACCTTGGCGTTTAGCATAATACATCGCAATGTCGGCAAAATGAATTAAGAGCTGTGGGCTTGTTTCTTGGGTTGGGTAAAATGCCACCCCCACACTTGCCCCTAATTGCAGCGCCTTGTCTACTACATTGAATGGTACTTTCATGCCATCTACAATTTTTTGCGCAACTACCAAAGCTTGCGCATTGCTCGCAATATCTGCGAGCAAAATAATAAATTCATCGCCACCCACACGTGCAATCGTGTCTTGGTCGCGCATTAATGATGCAAGGCGGTCTGCGGCCCTTTTTAACAACTGATCCCCAACCGCATGGCCATATCCATCATTAATATCTTTAAAATAATCTAAATCAACATAAAGCACCGCAACCATTTTCTCCACACGGTCGGCCGCTTTAAATGACTGCATCAGTCTATCGTTTAATACATTTCGATTCGGCAACCCTGTCAGCAAATCAATATTCGCCATTTGCGCAAGTTCTGATGAGGAATGAGAAAGTTGATTAAGCCGCCACTCCTTATTTGCATTTTGGTAAACTAAGCCTAGTAGTATCGCTAAAAATACAAAAGTGAGAATGATGGGCACTGCCACTTTTTTCATGACATGTTTTTTCCAGCCGGCTATACCCACATCGACACCCAGCATAACAAAATGTGTAGTTTTTAAAGTTGTCGTGACTGGTACCAACGAGCTCACCCACGTCCCCCAATGGTCTGTTACAGGGCCCTCCACATAGGCTTTTTGGGTTTTTATAGCGCTTCTTAATGTATCACTGGCATCATAAAAAACCTCACCCATTTGTGAAATTTCTGAAGCGGGCTGATCGCTTGCATCTAACAGAAATTTAACTTGTTCATTTTCACCATACACTAAGTAGATAAAATGACACTTTGGATTGACTTTGCAGGCGTTGCGCATCTGCATTTTAGTTTCTGCCAAATCATCTGGGTTAACTTTATCAGGTGCTGCACTGTTCTCCAGTGCAAGATTAAGTGCGCGCCAATCAATAGATTGCTCAATAGTTTTAGCGTAGGTCGTTAAATTATCACGCATTTCTGCGTCTTGCGAGTGGTAAATATAGACAGCAAATGCTATCCCCACCAATGGCACCAAAAACATAGCCGCAATATGCCAAGGTTTAAAATGGCTAAAAAAATCTTTTAATTTAAATCGCTTAATTAACTGCATGGAAATTTACAACGCTTGAGTGTCACGGAATCAATTCTAAGCCAAGAGGCTTAATAATACTAAATATAATAGGTTAAGTTTCTAGGGCTTATGTCGCAACCTAAGCACATCTTGCATATCAAACAAACCCACTTTTTTATCAGCCAAGTACTTGGTTGCACGTAAAGCGCCTTGTGCAAAAGTGGCTCGACTACTGGCTTTATGCGTAATTTCTACGCGCTCGCCAGTGCCCGCAAACACTACAGTATGATCACCCACCACATCGCCACCGCGCATTGTGGCAAAACCTATTTTGCCAGCCTCACGCTCGCCAGTGACACCTTCGCGCGCATAAATTGCGCAATCTTTTAAATCCTGCCCCAAGCCTTTGGCTGCAGCTTCACCTAAACGCAAGGCGGTGCCTGAGGGCGCATCGACTTTATAGCGATGATGCATTTCAACCACTTCAATATCATAGCCATCACTCAGCACTTTAGCTGCTTGCTCAACCAAGTTAATAAGCAGTGTCACGCCAACACTCATATTGGGCGCAAACACAATAGAGAGTTTTTTTGAAGCGGCTTCTATCTTGGCTTTTTGCTCAACCGTAAAGCCTGTGGTACCAATCACGTGCTTCACATGATGGCGCTGACAGATTTCTAAATAATCTAAACTCACCTCAGGGCGGGTAAAATCAATCAACACATCTGCGCCTTGTAGCGCTTCATCTGCGTCATCACTCACGTACACGCCTGTGTTTTTACCAAACAGCTCACCTGCGTCACGACCAACTGCTGCACTACCAGCACGATCAAGTGCAGCATATAGCTGCAAACTCGCATCTTCAAATACGCCCTGTAAAAGCGCGTGTCCCATGCGCCCTGAAGCGCCTGCTATCACAACTTTTAATTTCATAATCATTAGAACCCAATCTTTTAGTTACCACATAACATCGCTTTGCGAGTTAGTGTCCACTGAAAGATTGATTTTTAGCTGCCGCTAAAAACCAATCTTTTCCAGCATACGCTCAAAATAGCCTGGCGCCTCTTCTGGCGGCGCCGTATCTATTGACTGTGGCGTATCTACTTTTTTTGCATTAGCCTTAACTTCAGCGTCGCTTATGGGCGACACCTCAAGGTTCTTCAAGTTTAACTTTTTATCCATCCTAAAAATAAACGGCTCATCTTTTCCTGTAACAGGCGCTATAGGTGCTGTTGCAGGCGCAACCGTCGGCGCAATAGCAATGGCATCTACTATTGGCTCAGCAACGACTGGTGGCTCAGAAACAACTGGCGCGGCAATCACAGGCGCAGCTGGTTCAGGTTGTGATATTTCAGTAACAGGGGCAGACACCTCAGGCGTAGCAGGCGCTTCCACACTTGGCACATCTTGAACTGGCGCAGCTATGACTGGTGTTGCTACGGCTGGGGCTACTACGATAGGTGCTTCTACTTTTGGCATATCTTGCGCTGGCACATCTACACTAGGGACTTCTGGGCTAGGTACTTCTGGTGCAGGAACACCAGTAATAGGCACAGCAAGCAATGAGGGCGCGCCTTCAGCTGATAACTCAGAAGATGCTGCCTCAGTTGCTGCAGGCGTTACCGCTTCTTTTGCGGTTTCTTTCGCCGCTGGCGTTTCATCTTTTTTCCAGAATTTGAGTTTATCCATTAAACTTTTTTCTTCTTTCGGCTTAACAGCCTCTGGCTTCACTGCTGAGTTGACAGTCTCTTTTTCGTCGCTCTTCCAGAACTTAAGTTTATCTAACACACCTTCTTCTTTTTTAGGATTTGGCGTGATTGATTTAGCCGTTGCCAGCGTATTTTTATCCTGCTCGGTTTCCGCACCTGCTGTGCCTTGTGGCACCACATCGCCTCGCACCTTGCTTAACAAGTCTTTATCAAAGTCTAAAATCACACGACGCTGCTCAGTGATTTTTCCTGCATGACGCATTTGATAAAAATAATCCCAGCGATTACTGTGAAAGCTATCAATAATCAGCGGTGTGCCCATAATAAACTTGACTTGCGACTTGGTCATACCTGGTCGTAATTGCAATAACATTTTAGATGTCACCACATTGCCTTGCTGAATATCCATCTTAAATGGCTTAACCATTGGCACGGTTGAACCACAAGCAGTGACCAAAAAGCCAGTAAGAATTAAAGGTATAATTAAATGATTGCGCATGATTAGTATAGATAAAATAAAGACATAATACTGAATTGACGCTAATATACCACGATGGGTTCCACCCTAAAAACACATTTGTGATTTGAGAACAAATTTATGACACATGACCAAAAAGATTTAAAGAACGCTGGACTTAAAGCAACATTGCCTAGATTAAAGATTTTAGAGCTGTTTGAGCGCAGTACGGAACGGCATTTATCGGCCGAAGATATTTATAAAATACTCATTAACACAGGTGAAGATGTTGGCTTGGCTACGGTGTATCGCGTACTCACGCAATTTGAAGAAGCGGGCTTGTTATCAAGGCATCACTTCGAAAGTGGTAAAGCGGTATTTGAGCTTAACGAAGGCACCCATCACGACCACATTGTGTGCGTTAAATGCGGCCGCGTAGAAGAGTTTTACGACGAAGAAATTGAAAAGCGCCAAAAAGACGCAGCAGAATCACGCGGCTTTGTGATGCAAGAGCATTCGTTGATGATTTACGGCATTTGCAAACAACAGCCTTGCGGCCCGAAAAAATAGCGGTTCAAAAAATAAACAAATAATCGTCATCTTTTTTCGCAGAAAATCGTTTCTAGTTTAATAGCTTTAGCTTGGGGAGCGTAGCATGTTAAAAAACAATATCTTACAAAAATATTCTTCATTACTGGTTGCGCTTGTTATTGGCTTCAGCATTACCGCCTGCGGCACTAACCCCGTAACTAAGAAAAAAGAATTCCAGTTTGTCTCGCAAGATAAAGAAATTGCCATCGGTAAAGAAAATTACTCGCCTGCGCGCCAATCGCAAGGTGGCGATTACATTATAGACCCAGAGCTAACCGCCTACGTACAAGGCATCGGCAAGCGCTTAGGCGCGGTTTCTGATCGCCCTGAACTACCTTATGAATTCGTCGTTTTAAATGATTCTGTGCCCAACGCTTGGGCGATGCCTGGTGGCAAAATCGCCTTTAACCGTGGGCTTTTGTATGAGCTTAATAGCGAGGCTGAACTCGCGGCCGTCATGGGCCGCGCGCCGGACGACGGCACCAAGACGATGCTCGGGGCGACCCAGCTGGCGTGGCTGAAACGCGAGCTCATCGCATCGCGGGCGAAGGTGAAATTCATCGCCAGCGG
>JANNOS010000073.1:0-11035 GCA_031399315.1 Methylophilaceae bacterium
AATGCAGCGACTTTATCCGCACCAACTTCAAGAATTTTTTTCTCTAGCCAACCAGCTGCTTCAATACCAAAAGCATCTTTATCTTGGTTTGGGGCTAAGTCGTAATGATAAGGTTGCTCTATATGGACGATATCAGGAATCGGCAAGCCGCCTTGCGCATGCATATAACTCATCCCGCCAAGAGAAGCGCCAGCCATGGTTGAACCATGGTATGCATTGTTGCGCGAAATAATCACTTTACGCTCTGGCTGTCCTAAACTTGCCCAGTAATGCCGCACCATACGAATATTAGTGTCATTTGATTCAGAACCAGAACTGCTAAAAAACACATGACTATAATTTTCACCGGCTAGTTTAACAATACGTTCTGCCAGCTTTACGGCTGGTACGTTTGTGGTCTGAAAAAAGCTGTTGTAATAAGGTAATTCTTGCATCTGCTTAGTCGCAGCATCAACAAGCGCTTGGCGACCATAGCCCACGTTTACGCACCACAATCCCGACATCGCATCGAAAATTTTATGCCCTTCTGAATCCCAAATATATACGTTATCTGCCTTAGTAATAATCCGCGCGCCTTTTTCAGACAAGCCTTTATGATCCGTAAACGGATGCATATAGTGCGCAGAATCAATGGCTTGTATGTCTTTGGTAATCGTCATAACGCTCTCAATTCAATTTGCTTCAATTCTGAATGTTAAAAAAAACCTTTTAGCCACAGAGAACACAGAGTGCCCCGAGAAAATCTTTAATTACACTTAACTTAAAAGTTCACCTAATGTTTCTTGGGGCTTGATGTTTTTCCCTGAGACCCTTGTGTTCTCTGTACTAAAACTAAACGTGCATTAAAAGGTGTTCTCTTTCCCACGGACTAATTACACGCATAAACTCATCGTGTTCGGTTTCTTTTACCGCCAAATAAACATCTACAAAGCTTTTACCCAACACTTCGTGCAGTGCTTTTGCATCGCCTAACTCACGCAATGCTTCTGAAAGTCCACGTGGTAACTGATAGTCATGTGCATAAGCACTTCCCGTAGTGACTTCCGTTGGCTTCAACTTCTCGACGATACCAAGATAACCGCAAGCTAATGTCGCCGCCATCGCCAAGTATGGGTTTGCATCTGCGCCTGCCACGCGGTTTTCGATACGTCGTGCAGCAGGATCAGATATCGGCACGCGTATCCCTACTGTCCGATTGTCATACCCCCATTCAATATTAATGGGTGCAGCGCCATCACGCACAATGCGGCGATACGAATTCACATAAGGCGCCAGCAGTGCCATGGCAGCAGGCAGGTATTTTTGTAAGCCCGCGATATAGTGAAAAAACAATGGTGAGGCTTCACCATTCGCAAGACTAAATATATTTTTTCCAGTTTTTACATCAATTACACTTTGGTGAATATGCATGGCAGAACCAGGTTCATGTTGCATGGGTTTTGCCATAAATGTAGCGTACATGTCGTGCCGTAACGCCGCCTCACGCAATACACGCTTAAAGAAAAACGCCTTATCTGCCAACAACATAGGCTCGTCATGCAAAAAGTTGATTTCCATTTGCCCTGCACCAAACTCGTGAATCAGCGTATCTAATTCTAAATCCATCACTTCGCAGTAATCGTAGATATCCTCAAACAAAGGGTCAAACTCATTCACCGCATCAATACTATATAACTGGCGACTGGTCTCTTTGCGACCACTGCGGCCAATCGGCGGGGTTAGCGGCAAATCAGGATCGGTATTGCGCGCGAGCAAATAAAACTCAAGTTCTGGTGCCACTATCGGCATTAACCCTAAATCTTTATAAAGGTTTTGCACGCGGCGCAACACATTACGGGGTGCAAAATCGATTGGGCTTCCATCATGATTAACGCAATCCATAATCACCTGCGCGGTTGGGTCAACCGCCCATGGCACTAATCTTAGGGTGGTTGGGTCTGGCAGCAACACCATATCTTTATCAGTAAACCCCATCACATTGTCATAGCCTTCATGACCTTCTGGCGACTCTCCAGTCACTGTGACGCCTAATACGGCTTCAGGTAAACGCATGGCACGTTCAGTAGAAAACTTTTCGCGTGGTAAAATTTTACCGCGTGCAACGCCAGTTAAGTCTGGCACTAAACATTCAATTTCCGTCACGTTATTATCCGTCAACCAACGGTCCATTGCTGCAAGGTCAAAATCTTTACGTTCTATCATTTTTATTCCCTAACTTTTTCTATTTTAGTTTTTAATTTGATTGCATTTTACTTTTACAAGGCGGCTTTAAAAGGCTTTACAGGCATCGCCAAAAGCCTTAAAAATAGCTAGATAGTGTGGATTCTCCATCACTTTCCATTCAGGATGCCATTGCACACCTAAGGCAAACGCCTTAGCATTTACAACACTCACAGCCTCTACTAATCCATCGGGCGCATAGGCTTCCGCTTTGAGCCCAGCCCCCAGTCTATCTATACCTTGACCATGTAGAGAGTTTACCATCAGCTTACTTACACCTAGAATACTAGCCAGTTTACTACCTGAGTTAAGGTTAACAGAATGCGAAACTGCATACTGCGTATCCAATGGCAACGCTTTCGGTTCACGATGATCGCTCATGCCAGCAACTTCATGTACAGCCTGATGCAGGCTACCACCAAACGCTACGTTTAGCTCTTGAAACCCGCGGCAAATCGCTAATAGTGGAATACCTGCTGCAATAGTCGCATGTATCAATTTAAGTGTAAGCGTATCTCGCGCAGGATCAAGTGGCAAAGATGGGTTATGCACGTCTTGTCCAAAATGTGAAGGATGCACATTTGAAGGCGAGCCCGTTAGCAACACACCATCCGCTATAGCCAATAACTCATCTAAGTCAATATGACTACTGATTGCTGGTACCAACAATGGCAGAGCGCCAGCCGCTTCTGCTACTGCCATCAGGTATTTTTGCCCGACCGCATGAAAAGGATGCTCGCCAATCTGCTTCACATCCGCTGGGATAAGCACGATTGGTTTCCTTAGCGGTTTCTTTTGCACACCTGATACTTTATGTTTATTCATTCTCAAGGGTTACGACTTAGCAAATCTAAAAAATTAGGCCTAGAAAAACTAACATGGAGTAGCTGTTATACGCCGATTCTTAAGGATTGCAACGACTCAGTTACAAGTATACTATCTCTTTAATTGGTAATGATACAAGAGCCATTTAAGTTAATGCAATAGAACCACTTTAAAAATTTAAATCTATAAAGAATTATATCTATACATGAAACAACTCGTCCTTTCAGAATGGTTGCTGACACAACTTACCCAGCATGCATTCCCTGCACGCATGCCCAACCATAGAAGGGTATATGAAGCCATTCGCCGCGCTATTACTGAGCAGGTGTTGCCCTCAGGAAGCCGCCTGCCTTCTTCACGTAACTTAGCGAGCGATCTTAATGTTTCTCGCAATACTGTCCTCGCCGCTTTCGATCAATTGTTAGATGAAGGTTATGTAGCAGCCAAAACTGGCAGTGGCACTTATGTCACTTATAAGCAAACCGAAGGCTTTGCTAAAAACTTAGCAATAACAACGCCGTTAGCTAGTAGCAGTGTCCTTGGACTTTCTAAGCGTGGTTTGGCTGCATCAGAAGCACCCGATAGTCATTTGAATAGTCACCCTTTAAACAGCCACCCCTTAATCAGTCATGAAGTACAACCTTTTACACCAGGTGAGGATGACTACTCAAGGTTTCCAATCGCACTTTGGCGAAGGCTACTAAATCGTCATTGGCGCGCACTCAACCCTACTTTATTAGATTCTAGTCACGATGGTGGCTATTTGCCGTTGCGTAAAGCGATTGCCGATTACCTGCGCGTATCGCGTGCGGTTAATCTTACGGTAGATCAAGTCATTATTACTTCTGGTACGCAGCAATCTATAGATTTATGCGCGCGCTTACTTACCGATCACAACGACTGGGCTTGGGTAGAAAATCCGTGCTATTGGGCTGCAAGACGTGTACTAGAAGTCAATGGCCTAAAACTACACCCTGTTGATGTAGATAACGAGGGAATGGCGCCGACCACCTCAGATTTTCGCATTAAGCCTAAGCTTATTTACACCACGCCATCTCACCAATACCCCAAAGGCATGGTGATGAGTTATGGTCGCAGGCGATTACTGCTTGATTACGCCCAAAGCAGTAATGCATGGATTATTGAAGACGACTACGACAGCGAGTTTCGTTTTGAAGGCCGGCCTATTTCTTCATTACAGGGCATGGATCAACACGGTCGCGTATTGTACTTAGGCACGTTTTCAAAAGTCATGTATCCCGGCATTCGCTTAGGTTATATGGTCATACCGCCGCAATTAGTCACTGCTTTTAAAAATGGTCTTTACGAGCTACAGCGCCCTGGGCAAGTGATGATTCAAGCTGCGCTTGCTGACTTTATTGAAGAAGGTCATTTCGCTAGTCATATTCGACGCTTACGCCAAACCTATGGCGAAAGACGCCGCTTGCTACAAACTGCGCTTGCACCAATAGCCAGCGTGGGCGCGCGGCTTTCTATGGTAGATTCTGGCTTGCATTTAGTCGTAGAATTCGACGCACATATTGACGACATAAAAGTAGCGGAAGCAGCATCAAAAATGGATATACGTGTGTATCCGCTTTCTAACTATGGCTTTGGTGAAAAATGTGAAAAAGGCCTGATTATTGGCTACGCCTATGCTGCCACAGAACATATTTCGCACTACGGCAATTTGCTGGCAGATGTGATTCAAAGCGCCCTAAAAAATTAACTTGGAAAAATTAAATTGCATGCCTACGATTCAATACGATATGATGCAAATTAAGTCAGGTACCGCTCTAATTTCGCGCTTTAGCTGCTCGGTACAAGCAGCCAGCGCGTATAATTAGAGGTCGTTTATGAGTCCGTTGTATATCGCTTGGTTAATTCTCATCGCCAGTATTTTATTTGAAGTATTTGGCATGTTGTTCCTAAAATACTCCAATGGTTTCACCAATCTACTGCCTACTGCTGGCGGGGTGAGTTGCTTTATTACTTCTATTTGGCTGATGTCTATTTCACTCAAACATATCGAAATGGGCATTGCGTATGCCGTGTGGGCGGCTGCTAGCACAGCTATTGTGGCAGTGCTAGGCATTACCTTTTACGCTGAATCCATCTCAAGCTTTAAGATATCAGGGGTTACGTTGATTGTGATTGGCGTGGTGCTATTAAATTTGAGTACAAAATAATATGGCCACCATTCGGCTAGCGACTCTTTCAGACATCGATCAACTCGCTTTTCTGTTTGACCAATATCGCCAATTTTATCAACAAGCACCTAACCTTGTGTTGGCTAAACACTTTATCGCCGAAAGATTAAACAAGCAAGAATCGGTGATTTTGGTTGCAGAAAACAACGTGGGAAAACTGATTGGTTTTTGCCAAATTTACCCCAGTTTTTGCTCAGTGATTGCAGACAAAATTGGCATACTTTACGATTTATTTGTAGATGCATCCGCCCGCAAAACAGGTGCAGGGCGCGCTTTAATGCTGGCTGCGCATGAATATGCCAAAAATAATGGTCTAGCACGTTTAGATTTAAGCACCGCAAAAAACAACCATGCCGCGCAAACGCTTTATGAGTCGCTAGGTTGGGTGCGCGACGAAGTGTTTTACACTTACAACCTAACCTTGTAATTGCTAGACATGTAACTGTAAATGTTCGCGCTCCCAAGAACTAATAACGCGATTATAAGTAGCGTATTCCAAGGCTTTAACTTGCCCAAAAGCACGTACAAAGTTCTCACCTAAGATTTTTCCCAATTCCTTACAGTTTTGCATACGTACAATTGCATCTTCTAAATTTTGCGGCAACTCCACTTCAGACTCCCATGCGCTTTCAGTTAAAGGCTCGGAAGGTTTTAATTTTTCCACAATGCCCAAATAACCACATGCAAGCGTAGCAGCAAGCGCTAGGTAAGGATTAACATCCACACCAGGCACGCGGTTTTCCACGCGCCTTGCAGCGGGAGTTGAGTTAGGCACGCGAATGCCGCAGGTACGATTATCATAGCCCCAGCGCACATTGATAGGTGCTGACATGTAGCGTGTTAATCGGCGATAAGAGTTGACATACGGCGCGAAAATTGGCATTGCGAGTGGAATGTATTTTTGTAACCCTGCAATATATTGAAAAAACAGCGGATTAGCGCTGCCATCCTCATTCGAAAAAATGTTGTTACCAGTCAGCACATCAACAACACTTTGATGAATATGCATAGCGCTACCAGGCTCATTCTCCATGGGTTTTGCCATAAAAGTTGCCGAAATGCCATGTTTCAATGCGGTTTCACGAACGGCACGTTTAAACAAAAATACTTGGTCTGCCAGTTCCAGCGCATCGCCATGCATAAAGTTAATTTCCATTTGCCCTGCACCTGCTTCGTGAATCAAGGTTTCTACTTGTAGTTGATGCAGTTTACAAAAGTTAGAAACGTCTTGAAAAAACGGGTCAAAATCGTTTACTGCATCTATCGAATATGACTGGCGGCCAGACTCCGCTTTGCCAGAGCGTCCTATTGGCGGCTGTAGAGGCTCGTGCGGATTGCTGTTGCGTGCAACTAGGTAAAACTCCATTTCTGGCGCCACAACAGGCTTCCAGCCTTTTTCTGCATAAAGTGCTAACACATTCCGCAACACCGCACGCGGTGACAAACCTACCGCGCTGCCATCAAAATTAACGCAATCGTGAATCACCACTGCAACCTGCTCCACTGCCCACGGCACTAGGCGTATGGTACTAGCATCGGGGATGCAACGCATATCTGGATCGGTAGCGCCTACAAACGGCGTATTGTCTGGTTGATCGCCACTTACCGTATTCAGCAATACACTTTTAGGCAAACGCATTTCACCCGCTTCTAAAAATAAATCTTTAGGTAAGATTTTGCCGCGCGCAATACCTGTCATATCCGAAATAATGCATTCCACTTCATGAATTTGGTGATCATCGATAAATTTTTTTAAGTCTAAAATGTGCTTCCCCTTGTATATTTAGTACCGAGAACAAAACAATGCTCTGTAAGCCAATATCCATAAGCCTCACAGAGCATTGATTTGATGTTGTGTTAAAAGAGCCACGCTAAAATTAACCTAATGCATCGCGCAATTGAAACCACGCCATACCCAACACCAATGCTGGTGTGCGCAATAATTTTCCACCAGGGAAATCATGGTGCTTAATTTTTGCAAACACGTCTAAACGTTCCGCTTGACCACAGATAGCCTCTGCCACCAGCTTGCCTGCCAAACCCGTGAGCGCAACGCCATGCCCAGAAAAACCTTGTAAATAAAAAATATTCGGCGCAATGCTACCAAAATCGGGGGCACGGTTCATGGTGATATCGACAAAGCCACCCCAAGTATATTCAACCTTGGTATTTTTTAATTGTGGAAAAGTCTCAGCCATGCGCGCTTGCATGCTCTGCGTTAAGTGATGTGGCGTCATGGCGCTATAACTGACACGGCCGCCATATATCATGCGCGGACCTTCTAATTTACTTTTGGCAGAAAACCTAAAGTAATCCAATACAAAATTGGTGTCGCATACCGCCGCATTTTTAGGTATTAATTTAGCTGCTAGGCTCGCCTCTATTGGCTCGGTAGCGATGATATAAGTACCGACTGGCATAATGCGTTTAGCCAAACTTGGCGCTAATTTTGGTGAAATATCTGGTAGAAATATATTCCCTGCCAGCACCACAAATTTTGCTTTGACACTGCCAGTTTCAGTCTGCACTTTTGCAGTATCTCCTTGCTGCATGCCGCTCACAGGCGAATTCTGAAATATCTGCACGCCCAAACTCGCCGAGCCCTGCGCCAAACCTAAGCAGTAATTGAGCGGATGCAAATGCCCAGAATTTTTGTCGTAATAACCATTAAAATAGCGCGGGCTATCTACCCAATCCTTCAGATGCGCGGGCTCAATCCATTTTGCATCGCTGTCGTAACCATATTTTGTTGCCATGCTGTCGTACCATTTACGCAAGTTTTTGCCTTTGGCTTCACCCACCGAAACACCCAAGAATCCATCCACCAAATCGCACTGAATATTAAAGCGTTTTACGCGTTCGCGCACTAAATCCAAAGCTTCCAGCGTCATGCCCCACACTTGCTTTGCCGCTTCGAACCCCAGCGCGCCTTCAATCACGTCTTGCTCGCAAGCCAAGCCCGCAATGAGCTGTCCACCATTGCGGCCACTCGCGCCAAAGCCAATGTGATGCGCTTCCAAAACGATGACTTTATAACCGCGGTCGGCCAACTCAATTGCCGCAGATAATCCCGCGAAACCACCGCCCACAACGCAAACGTCGGCCTCAATGTCGCCCTGCAATTTGGGGTAATTTGGCTGTTCGTTTGCGCTGGCGGCATAGTACGAATTTTGTGTCGCTTTTAAATCAATATTTTTTGTCATACTCTATTTCTTGCTTGCAACCTGCCCACAAAGCCACGTCCAAACAATTACAGCCGCAGCGTTTGAGGTCAATTCTGCATGGTCATAAGGCGGTGAAACTTCGGTGCAATCCATGCCAATCCAGTTTAAATTATGCCAGGCTTCTAGCAGCGTCATCGCTTGCGCGGTGCTTAAGCCGCCGACTTCTGGCGTGCCAGTGCCAGGTGCAAATGCGGGGTCTAGCGCATCGATATCAAAGGTTAAATACAGCGGCGGATTACCCGCTTTTGCCATGCGACTATGCACTTCATCAATGACATTTTTTAAAGCATCACCATCTTTGCCGCGTAGCTCACGTGCGGTATAAATTTTGCCGCCTTGGTCGCTCACAAACTCACGTGCGGCACGCTCGCCCGCAGAGCGAATGCCAATTTGCACAAAGCATTTAGGATCGACCAAGCCTTCTGTAATCGCCTCATAAACCCAAGTGCCGTGACCTGACGGCTCGCCAAAATGGTCGGTCCAGGTATCGCAATGCGCATCAAAATGAATACAGGCTAGCGGTTGCTTATAATGTGCATGGTAAGCGCGCAGTAACGGCAAAGTAATCGAGTGATCGCCGCCCAGCCACACCATGGTATTGTTTTTAATCAACTCCGCCGCTTGTGGCATCAATGCACTGCGCATCGCGTCAATACTGGTATTTGGCAAAGCCAAGTCGCCCACATCTTTTAAAAATGCTAGCGGTGAAACATCAAACAGCGGATGCGTTGCATCGCACAGCATTTGGCTGGCTTTGCGAATCGCGCTCGGCCCAAATCGCGCACCTGGACGGTTAGTACAACTGCCATCCCAATTGATGCCAGCCATCGCATACGGCTTTTTGGTTACTTTGTCGATATTAAGCCCCAAAAATCCACTAGTAGAAAGATAGGCAAACGCGTGGTCCATTAAATCTACTCCGAAATGATTTACTAATGCAGCATTATAGGTAGAATGTTAATTGTATGCTGGTCTTAAAAGTAGTGCCATTTATTTAATATCAATAGAACCAATTTATTATGCAAAACGTCATCAACAATGCCACAAAACTACTGCAAACCGAGCGCCAATGCTATTCGCAGCTGCATCCGCGTTCTGCAGAACTCTCCAAAAGTGCCAACCAGCACTTTTTATACGGCGTGCCGATGCATTGGATGAACGACTGGGGTACGCCAGTGCCGCTGTTTATTGAACGCGCAAACGGCGCACACTTTACTTGCGCGGATAGCATTGATTACTCCGATTTTTGTTTGGGTGACACGGGCGCGATGTTTGGGCACAGCGCGCCTGCAGTTGCAAAAGCCATTAAAAAACAAGCAGAAAAAGGCTTTACTACTATGTTACCGGGCGCTCTAGCAGCCAATACTGGTGCGGCTCTCGCGGCATGCTTTAATTTGCCTGTTTGGCAACTTGCTACAACTGCAACTGACGCCAATAGATTCGTTTTGCGCTGGGCGCGCGCGGTGACTAATCGCAAAAAAGTACTAGTATTTGACGGCTGCTATCATGGAACCGTGGATGATTCCATGTTGGACACTGTTGATGGCAAAAACGTGAATCGGCAAAGCTTGCTCGGCCAAGTGCAAGATTTAACGTTGCATTCAGTAGCCGTACCTTTTAACGATTTAACCGCGGTTGAAAGCGCGCTAAAAACTAATGAATTTGCCGCCCTACTTACCGAACCCGCGCTCACCAATTGCGGCATGGTTTTGCCAGCAGATGGCTTTATACAAAGCTTGCGAGAGTTAACTAAAAAATACGGCACGCTACTTATTTTAGATGAAACACACACCATTTCTACCGCGCGCGGCGGCTGGGCAAAAGCGCACAACATCACACCAGATTTTTTAGTGGCCGGTAAACCCATTGCGGGCGGTCTGCCTGCGGCGGCTTACGGCTTTAGCGCAGAGATGGCATCGCGCATGAAAGCCACCAAAGATATTGCGCCGCCCGGACATTCAGGCATTGGCACGACGCTATCGGGCAATATGATGACGTTGGCTGCGATTCACGCGACTTTAACTGAAACAGCCACAGATAAGGCTTACAGCCACATGCTAGCATTGGCGCTGCTTCTGGAGCAACAACTTAGAGATGCAATTAACGCGCGCAAATTACCGTGGAACATCACACGACTTGGCGCGCGGTTGGAGTTGCAATTTTGCGCGACTTCGCCCACCAATGCTGCCGAAGCAAGAACCGCGCAAAACGACACCATTGAATCTGCGATTCATTTATATTTGCTCAATCGCGGCGTGCTGCTGACGCCCTTCCACAACATGATGCTGATTTGCCCTGCCACCACTGAGGCGGATGTGAGCAAGTTAGTACAAATATTTAACGAATGTTTAAAGGAACTCACACATGACTAAAAACATGCTTAAAAATATAAATGACGTAATAGATTTTGCCACCAACCAAGTCGAGGTTGAACACGGCACAGTTGACCAAAATAAAGTAGTGGCGGGCAAATCAGCATCATGTTGTGGAAGGGCGTCAGCAGCACGCCGCGATTGAGCAAATATAAATGAATCGCAGATTCAATGGTGTCGTTTT
>JANNOS010000074.1:0-14715 GCA_031399315.1 Methylophilaceae bacterium
CTTTTATGGCCTGTGCCCACTCGGTTTGCTGCTCGTTTAGTATAGACTCTAGCTCACGTATGCTTTTGCCTTGTACGCGCAGCAACCAAGCCAAAATGAGCTTACGCGCGTCATCTGGGTCGCCTTCTTCATTCGCCGTTACCGCGCTTAAATAGCGCAATCGGCGCAATACGCCATACACACTCTCTGCCACAAAGGCGCGATCTTTGGTGCCAAGCTCGCGGTTATTGCGAAAAAACTCGCCTAACTTGGCATCTGCTGGGCTATTAAAATCAAGCAAGTTATTTAACAACATAGCTGCTTGACGAAGTAAATTTGCGTTCATTTTTTATCTTTTAAAAGTTATTTATTTATAGTTGGACGATTAGTATTAATACGTGTTGCTTCCAATTCGACCACATTGCCATTTCTTTCTATTTTACGGATTTTTACTGGTAGATACTGATAATCTATCGCTAACCACAGCTCGGTTTTTTCATCTGAATCAGATCCACTATACGTAATATGAATTGCTTTAAGCTCCCCTAATGAGGAGTTAAAATTTTCTTCCCCTTCAAAGTTATATTCATAGGTAGATAATTTTTTTCCTGTTGCGATAGGAATTTGCATGTTCTGCAAAGGTGTTACATACATGAATTGATACATGAAGCTTATCAGGTCTTGTGTGCCCTCAGGGAGTTCTTCTCTCTTAATGCCTTTAGAGGTTTGCATAACTACATTTTTGGCCTGCCAATCAAAGTTCGCAGTACGGGTTTTTTCTGTTTTATTGCCAAATTGATAAAGATATTTAACAGGCTGTAGCCCTGATTTAGTGAGTAGACCTTCGCTGGTTTGCAATAAGTCTGGAAACATTAAAGCAGCTAAACCAGTCCCTGTCGTCAGCCAATTCAACTGGTAGTGATTGCCTTCTGTTAAATTATAAACAATAGTAGCTTTGCCTACCGAACCTCCATCTACCTCAGTGCGCACATCAAAATCTGTTTCTACGTACGGATAGGCATTTTCATTAACCACCAAACCAATGTCCACTGCCTGCTCTACTTGCTGAGACTCATCTTCAATACTCTCTGGCTTTACAATAGGTTGGGGCGTCTCAACTGGCGGTAGTATTTCTGGTTCAGTTTCTGTCACCACCACATCCTCTTTTGGTAAAGTTGGTTCTATAGGCTCTTCAGTTCTAGGCTGTTCAAGCTCACTTGGCAATATCTTAGGTGTTATCACTTCATCTTGAATCGGAGCGTCTATTTGCTTAGATACTGCCTTAGGCATCAGAATTCTAGCTTCGATTAGATGCATTTCTTTTTTAAGAGTTGGCAGTTTAAAATCAAAGCCACCAAATAAAAGCGCATGCAATATCGCCGAAACACATACTGCAATACCTGACTGCTTATAGCTTGGATCTTTCAGTAATTCAACAACTTTATTCCACATAAATTTTTGTTAATGTTTGCTGAAAACTATCGCCATCTTCATCTGTGAGCACGTAACGCACTGGCAAATAATACTTATCTTCAGCCAGCCAAAGTTCTTTTTTGTCGTCACCTGCTGCCGCTTCGTTGGCAATATGTAGCGTTTTATAATTTGATTTAGCAACTGCAAACTTTACACCTTTTGCCAACACTTTATATTGGTACGTATTTAATCTCTTACCCGTGGTCAATATGACATTTACTTGTTCTTTTATGGGCGGATTAAACATAAATTGATAGGCATAACTGGCTAAATCTTGCGTGCTTGGCACGAGTTTCTCGGTTCTAGTTTCGCCTTTCACCCGCATATTGAGCGTATTTTTTGCCCATAAAAAATCTGCAATGAGTGTTTTTTTTGCACTATTTCCCTGATGCAACTCAAAGTGGCTTGGCTTTAAACCAGCTTTGGTAACTTCACCATTGCTAGTGAGCACTCGCTCACCCATCAAGGCATACACACCAATGCCTTTGGTCACAGATTTTATACGGTATTGCTTACCATTTTGCGTAAAGCTTTCTTTCACTTGACCGAATAACTTACCATTGCGACTGACTTCATATTCCAATTGGATATTTTTTGGGTACGCAAATGCTAGATTTATCCCTAGAAAAAATAGAACTATGAATTGCGTTAGTTTTAACATGCGTTTCTTTCGAGTTTAAAAGCATTTAACGCCAAGTAATTGACACTTAGCAACAAAACCAATCGTCCATTAAACAACTATAGTCGGCGCTTCGCCCACACTTTGAGTACGAATATGTCCAATTTCATACACCGTTTCACCCGCTTCGCTTAACAATTTTTTAGCTTGGCTTACGTGTTCTTTTGCCACAACCACAGCCATGCCTATGCCGCAATTAAAGGTTTTATACATCTCGCTATGTGTAATATTGCCTTCTGCCTGCAGCCATTTAAATAGCGCTGGTAGCTCCCAGCTTGTTGCGCTAATTTCAGCGGTTAAGCCTTGTGGCAACACACGCGGTATATTCTCGGTAATGCCACCACCTGTGATATGTGCCATGCCTTTGACTGGCAAAGCATCAATCAGTTTAAGTAAAGATTTCACATAAATTTTAGTCGGCGCCATCACGACATCTTTAAATTTTCTGCCATCAAAGTCCGATTCAAAATCAATACCCGATTTTGCAATCAGTTTACGAATAAGCGAATATCCATTTGAATGCGCACCGCTTGATGCTAAACCCAACACCACGTCTCCAACACTAATCGTCGTACCATTGATGATTTTTTCTTTATCGACACAACCCACTGCAAAGCCTGCTAAATCGTACTCACCCGCTGGGTACATGCCTGGCATTTCTGCGGTTTCACCGCCTACTAACGCACAGCCAGATTGCTCACAGCCTTCGGCGATGCCTTTAATCACTTGCACAGCGGTACCTACTTCTAACTTGCCGCAGGCAAAATAATCTAAGAAAAATAGTGGTTCAGCGCCTTGCACCAAAATATCATTCACACTCATGGCGACTAAATCAATGCCCACCGTGTCGTGTTTATTGAGCTCGAAAGCAAGCTTTAACTTGGTACCTACGCCATCGGTACCTGAGACTAAAATGGGTTCTTTAAATTTTTTAGGCACCGCAAATAAAGAGCCAAAACCGCCTATACCGCCCAACACATCTGGGCGCATGGTGCGCTTGGCAAATGGTTTGATTTGCTCGACAAGCGCATCACCCGCTTCAATATCCACACCCGCATCACGGTAACTAATTGAATTTGTATTGGTCGTATTTATGTTCAAAACTGAGCTCGTTTCTAAATCTTGAGTTTATTTATTACGTTGTTGGTTTATTTAAGTATAATTTACTAAGACATCATTTTAACTCACTATACCCAATCAACCAAAAGCAATGGCCAATCAAGCAAAAAATAATACATCTGCCAGAGTTATAGCCAATAACCGTTGGCTAATTCTGAGCATCGCCTTTTTATTTTTGCTTTATCTACTGCTGCCTGTGCTCACGCCATTTTTAATTGCGGCGGTTCTCGCTTATATTTGCGATCCGCTGGTGGATAAAATCAGCTCTTGGGGCCATAAAAAATTTCAATTTGGTCGAACCACAGCGACAGTATTGGTGATGCTCGCTATTTTAAGTGCTATTACGCTGCTCTTGTTAATCGTCATTCCACTAATACAAAACCAATCACTCCTCATTGTTGAGCGCTTACCCGTAATCGTTGACAACTTACGCACAACCATTGAGCCTTGGCTAAAAGCTAAATTTGGTATTAGTTTTGCCATTGATAGTGCACATCTTCAAGAAATCATCAGCAAAAATTGGAAAACTGCAGGTAGTTTATTAGGTGATGCGCTGCAAACGGCAGGCACTAACACTATGGCACTGATTGGTGTTGTAGCCAACATTCTATTATTACCTGTTGTGCTGTTTTATTTGCTACGTGATTGGGATCAATTTATTGTAGGCATTGGCAATTTAATCCCACGCGATTTAATTGATAAGACTAGCGGTTTGGCTAAAGAAATCGATCAAATGTTGGCGGAATTCATGCGCGGACAACTGACAGTGATGCTGATAATGAGCGTTTTTTATTCAGCTGGCTTGTGGTTAGCGGGGCTAGATAATGCCCTATCAATCGGCATTATTGCAGGGTTATTAAATTTTGTGCCTTATTTGGGCCCCGCATTAGGGATGGGCTTGGCGTTATTGGTGGGCGCATTGCAATTTACTACGTTTAGCCAAATCATTCCAGTATTAGCAGTGTTTGGCATTGGCCAGCTCATTGAGAGTAACTTGATTACGCCAAAAATGGTGGGCGAGCGTATTGGTTTGCACCCTGTGGTGGTGATTTTTGCATTGCTGGCAGGCGGCCAATTATTTGGCTTTGCTGGCGTATTGCTGGCATTGCCAGTGAGCGCGACAATTGCAGTGCTGTTAATGCACGCTAAAGATAATTATTTAGATAGCGATACCTATTTAAAGTAACTGACCTAGAATAGCTCATTTCAAATAGCAGCATAAAGTAATTACTTCGTGAAACAACTATTATTAGATATAAAACCCGCCGCTGCGCCGTCGTTAGACAATTTTATTGTAGGTCGCAATGCAGAGGCGCTAGCCAGCCTAAAACAAGCTATTGCTGGCGACCAGCCAAGCTTTATTTATTTTTGGGGCGAATCAGGTTCAGGCAAAAGCCATTTATTGTCGGCCTGTAAGGCAATACCCATGCGGGTTGCAGACGATGTACATTTGCTCGATAACGAAGCACAAATTGCATTATTTAACCAATACAATCAAATAAAAGAAGCAGGCGAAGTGTTAATCACAGCGGGCTTACATGCACCCAGCCAAATGGGTTTGCGTGATGATTTAGCGACACGTTTGGCTTGGGGCTTAGTGTATCAACTGCATCCACTCAATGACGACGAAAAAGCAGAAGCCTTGAAAAATCATGCGAAAGAACGTGGCATGAAGCTGCCCAATGAAGTGACCGATTACTGCCTGCGCTATTTGCGCCGTGATTTGCCGTCGCTGATGGCTATTTTGGAGGCGCTTGATGAATGGTCGCTCACCGAGAAAAAACCTGTGACTGTACCGATGTTAAAGAAATTGTTGCAGTTGGATTTAAATTTATAAGTCATTTAAATATTTAACTTGCAGTAAAATGTCGTTATTGCCAAATAACTATTGATAGATAAATACTATCCAAAAGGTTGAATATGTTACGCATCACGGAAATCAAATTACCCTTAATCACTTCTGCCGAAACAGGTCATACAGACGCTGAAATTAGAGCTGCTTTAGTTAAAAAGTTAGCCATTAACGCAGCTGATATCGTTAGTTTTTCCATCTTCAAACGCGGTGTAGACGCACGAAAATCGCATGCGATTTTATTTGTGTATTCACTCGATGTTGTGGTGAATGGCGAGGCCAAATTGCTGGCTAAGCTTGCTAAAGACCCGCATGTAAAGCCAACACCCGATACTGATTATAAATTTGTAGTAAATAACCATTCATCCGCAAAACTACGCCCTATTATTGTAGGTTTTGGTCCAGCGGGTATTTTTGCCGCTTTAATTTTGGCGCAATCTGGCTTTAAACCGATTGTGTTAGAGCGTGGAAAAGCGGTTAGAGAAAGAACCAAAGATACGTGGGACTTTTGGCAAAAAAGCATGCTTAACTCGGAATCGAACGTGCAGTTTGGTGAAGGCGGCGCAGGTACATTTTCAGATGGCAAATTGTGGAGCCAGATTAAAGACCCGAGACATTATGGCCGCAAAGTATTGCAGGAGTTTGTCGCCGCAGGCGCACCGCCCGAGATTTTATACGTTAGCCACCCGCATATTGGTACGTTTAGGCTGGTTGGCATGGTAGAAACCATGCGCAAAACCATTGAATCACTTGGCGGTGAAATTCGTTTTGAAAGCCGCGTAGATGATATTGAAATAGGCGTCAACTCTCAAAAACATAACCAAGTGCAAGCTGTGGTGCTGGCAAGTGGCGAGCGCATTGCAACCAATCATTTGGTGGTAGCGGTTGGGCATAGCGCGCGCGATACGTTTGAGATGATTCACAAAAAAGGTATATTTATTGAAGCCAAACCGTTTAGCATTGGTTTTCGCATTGAGCATCCGCAATCATTAATAGACAAAGCGCGTTACGGCAATAGCTATAGTGAAGATATTTTAAGCAAGCTCGGCTCAGCCGAATATAAATTGGTGCATCACGCCAGCAATGGTCGCAGCGTGTATAGTTTTTGTATGTGCCCAGGCGGCACGGTGGTGGCCGCGGCATCTGAAGCAGGTCGCGTAGTGTCCAACGGCATGAGCCAGTACAGTCGCAACGAGCGTAATGCCAACGCGGGCATTGTGGTGGGCATTACGCCCGAACAAGATTACCCAGCTGACTCTAGTCCATATGGCCCTCTCGCAGGCATGCAATTGCAGCGTGATTTAGAATCAAAAGCCTATGTACTAGGCGGTAGCAATTACGCTGCCCCTGCACAATTAATTGGTGACTTTTTAGCCAATAAAGCCTCAACACAATTTGGCGAAGTGCTGCCAAGCTATACGCCTAGTGTGCACCTGACCAATCTAAACGACGCTTTGCCCGAATTTGCCATTAGCGCCATTCGCAAGGCGATACCTGAATTTGCCAAGCAAGTACGCGGTTACGATTTACATGACGGCTTGCTAACAGGCGTTGAAACGCGCACCTCTGCGCCGATTCGTATAAAACGCGACGACGAAACCTTGCAGAGCATTAACACTAAAGGCTTATACCCTTGCGGCGAGGGCGCAGGTTACGCAGGCGGAATTTTGTCGGCGGGTGTAGACGGGATTAAAATAGCAGAAGCTGTGGCGTTAAGTATGGCACATGATTAAATAGCACTTGGGATTTTGTTAGGAATTACGATATGAAAAACCTATTTAAAAACGTTACAACTATTCTGACTTGGCCAATTATTGCACCTGTAGCTGCTTGCTTAATTTTAGTAGGTTCGCAAGTTGGCATTGGTAAAAGCTTAGGTAACGTTTATTTGCTAATCATGTCGGTTGGTTTAATTGGTGCAGTGCTAGCAGCGGTGCATCACGCTGAAGTGGTAGCGCATAAATTAGGTGAGCCATTTGGTACCTTATTATTGGCTGTTGCAATCACTGTGATTGAAGTTGCACTCATCATCTCATTAATGTTAACAGGCGGCGCAGAAACAGCTGCTTTAGCACGTGATACCGTATTTGCTGCGGTAATGATTATCGTATCGGGCATTGTTGGTTTATGCATGCTAATAGGCGGCGTACTTTATAAAGAGCAAAGCTTTAAATTGCATGGCGCCAATGCTGCGCTCACCACACTTGCGGCCATTATCGTACTAACACTGATATTACCAAATTACACCACTACCAGTGTAGGCCCCGTGTACAGCGGTAGCCAACTTGCATTTATCGCTATCGTTTCACTGGTGTTGTATTGCACTTTTGTATTTGTGCAGGTCATTCGCCACAGAAATTATTTTTTAGATGCAAACGATAATAATGATGATATTCCAACGAAGCATACTCAATCTAAATCAGTAAATTCAGCCAGCAACAGCAACAAAGTTGCCAAGAAAACTGCATGGATAAGCACTGCTTTGCTGTTAGTGTGTTTAGTCGCAGTAGTGTTACTGGCTAAATCACTTGCGCCAGATATTGAAGCGGTGGTTGCCTTGATTGGCGCGCCACATCAGCTGGTTGGTGTGATTATCGCGAGTATCGTACTGCTACCAGAAGGCTTAGCTGCGGTGCGTGCAGCACGTAAAAATATGTTTCAAACCAGCTTAAATCTAGCGCTTGGCTCTGCGCTGGCTAGTATTGGTCTTACCATTCCAGCAGTAGCCATTTTGTCGTTAATAACTGGCTGGACATTAATACTGGGCATCGATATGAAGTCTACCGTATTGTTGCTACTCGCGTTGTTTGTCAGCTCTTTATCATTTGTTACAGGTCGCACCAACGTATTGCAAGGCGTAATACTTTTGGTGATTTTTGCAGTGTATCTATTTACGACTGTGATTCCATAATAGATTGAATTAAAAGTAATTAATTCACTTATTAAGTTTGTACTGTTTAGCTTTGTATTACTGCAATATCTTGCGTGGCCGTTGCCCCTAAATTATCGTGCCAGGTCAAAGATATGGTGTCACCAACCTTTGCACCTTTTAAATAGAATGTGAGATAAGGGTTTTTAGAAATCCCTGTGCCCCACTGTATTTCTAATACAGGCTTATCGTTCAACGTAGCCGTCACTAATTGAATAAAATGGGCTGGGATGAGCACACCAAAATCATCTTTTTTTCGACCCGTTTCCATGGGGTGGCTCATGATCACTTTCACTTCCGTAACACCACCAGAGGTGGTGTCGCCGACCAACTTAGCGCGCATTTTCATGTTCGCTTGCATTTAACCGCAACCATTCTCTAATACAACCACATTTTTAGCGTTTGAATAATATTGATCGCCCGCTTTCACCACGATTTTAATATCAGATGTTTCGGCCATTTTTATGCGTGTGACAATTTGCGGTAAAGCACCATTAGTGAAAATATAATTACCGATGAGCGCGGTTGGATTTTTTTCGACGAATATCGCAATAGCTTCAGTATTGGGGATTCGGCTTGTGACTTCTAACTGAACAATTGCACCATTTTCAGCGCGGTCTGGCGCAATAATTTCTATTTCTTTACTAGGTGTTTCGCCACTCACGCCTAAGTCTTTTTGAGCTTTATCTAATTGACCTGCCTCAAAAGCCGCTTTATTCCATATTGCTGCCATTGCCCTGAGAGGCAATAACAGCGCGCTTGCCGAGCTTGCCAATATGACGCCTAAAAATCGCCTACGTTTTATATTGTTAGGCTGCATCAACTTAATCTTTCGTCCGCTATTTTTTCATTTTCCAGCATGCGTTTAAATTCTTTTAAGCGTACGTCCACTATCGAATGCTCATAAAAATTACCATCCTTCGCTTTTGCTGCAAACTCCATCTGTTCTATTGCTTTTTTAAGATTATATTTGCGGTAGTACGATTCGCCTTGTGCTTGAAAACGCAGTAAGTTTTTATTTTTTACCGTATACGCCTTGGCTAATATATCGTAAAAATAAGCATCGTCTGAGTAAAGCGCTTGTTTATCTTGCACTAATTTAATGGCTTTATCTGGCTGATTTATGGCTAAAAAATGCTCTGCGTAACCATAAATAAGCGAGCGGTGCGTTGGAAACTGCATCAACGCGCTTGCATATTGGCTGGCAGCAGCTTGTGGATTGTTACGTGCGACTTCTAAGCGTGCGGCCAAATTCTCTATAAACGCATTCTTAGGCGCATTACTTTTTAGCCATTTTACTTGGGTAGCAGCCCCTGCCAAATCATTTTTGCGCAACATCGCCAACACCAAACCATAATGCTCAGCAGCTTCATTGGTAAACCGCCGCTCATTAATATTATCTTCAAACTGATCTATCGCGGCTTGAGCCAGCCCATCCCCAGCACGCAACTTAGCGCGCACTAAGCCAAACTCTAAACTATCCCTTACCTGCTTATACGGCATTGTTTCTACGCGGTTAGATACATCTGCAATACGTTCTGCATTAAGCGGGTGTGTGCGTAAGAAACTGGGTGCACTGCCTTCTACAAACCTTGTACCGCGCTGTAGGGTTGTAAAAAATGCTGGCATGCCGCGCACATCAAACCCTGCGGCATCTAAAACACTTAAGCCTACCCTGTCTGCCTCGCGCTCATGCTCACGCGTGTAATCTAACTGTCGCTGAATACCACTTGCAGATGCTGCTGCTAGCGCACCTGTTGTAAGGTCTGGGTTAGCGCGCGATACCAGCAATGCCAGCGCAATTGCACCAATATTTTTAAATGTATCGTACTTTTGTTGCGCCAACATACGCGCTAAATGGCGCTGTGTCACATGGCCAATTTCATGTCCTACCACACTTGCTAATTCTGATTCTGTGTTTGAAGCCAAAATTAAACCTGTATGCACACCAATCACGCCACCTGGCATAGCAAACGCGTTAATTGAGTTGTCGCGCACCACAAAAAAGTTAAATTTTTGCTGCTTATCTGAGCTGGCGGCCGCCAATCTACTCCCCAGCGCCTGCAGATAATCTGTCACCTCTACATCTTGCAGCACGTCATCACTGACTGCCACTTCGCGCAAAATCTGCTCGCCAATGCGCTGCTCATCTTGCGGCGTCAGCACAGTTTGTGAAACGTCACCCAAATCAGGCAAGCTGGTATCCAAATTGGCTGGAGTAGAATATGGTTTACCAGACAAAGCAGGCTTAGCGGGCGCAGGCTTAGTTGCATTTTCTGCAAACACTGCATTCGCAGCTAATAAGCTTACAATTAATATCATCTTTAATTTCATTATTGTTATGATAGCGATTTTACCCTTCTAGTTCATTAGGAATTGTATATATGAGCAAACGTATATGACGGATACACTTACATTATGAGCACACTTACACATTTTGATAATAGCGGCCAAGCGCATATGGTAGATGTGGGCGACAAAGCCAGCACCCGCCGCATTGCGGTTGCCAGTGGCATCATTAAAATGTTGCCCGCTACGCTTAAGCTTATACAACAAGGTGATGCAAAAAAAGGCGATGTGCTTGGTATTGCGCGTATTGCGGCGATTCAAGCGAGTAAAAAAACATCCGACTTAATTCCACTGTGTCACCCAATAAGTTTGACCAAAGTCGCCATCACGTTTGAAATTGATGAAGCGGCGACCGCGATTACCTGCACTGCACAATGCGAAACCACAGGCCAAACGGGTGTAGAGATGGAAGCGCTTACCGCCGTGAATGTCGGCTTGCTGACCATTTACGATATGTGCAAAGCAGCAGACCGCGGTATGATAATGACCGACATTAAATTGTTAGAGAAACATGGCGGAAAATCGGGCGACTGGGTGAGATAACAATACTAAAAATAGAAAGGCTAATTTATGGAATCATCCCTTATTACCCCAATTTTTACTTTACTCGGTACGCTGATTGGTGGCTTGGTAACGTTTGCAATCAATCGCCAACAATTTAAACACCAAATAAAAGCCCTGCGTGAGGAACACAAAACCGAATTTATGGCGGAGACCACTGCGCGCCATTTTTTTAGCCACAAAAGTTACACAGACCGCAGTTTTGACGTGCTAGTGAAACACCTTGGCGGCTTTGAGGAAGACGAACTGCGTAAAATACTGGTGCGCGCAGGCGCAGTACGCGAGTATCATAACGACGGTACTGAATGGTGGTATTTGCTCTCGCGTGAAGGCGAACGCATTGAAAACTTTAAAAATAAATAAGGAGATTTTATGTTTAAACTAATATGTGTTTGTATATTGAGCACACTCACATTAGCCGCTTGCGAGCAGCAAAAACAAGCCTCCGCCGAAGTGGGCGCTATTCCTAAAACCATACTGGATAAAGCGAAAAATGATATTAATGCCGCCCAAGCGCTAGATGCAGAAAAGGCGAAAGCACTTGAAAATGTTGAAGCACCTGCGGATGTGGAGAATTAATGCAGCCCCAAACCTTGCCTAATACAGTTAATTTTTTAAAGCAGTCACTTTTTCTATAGTTACTATTTGATTTGAAGAAATCACTTCAACGGTTGGTGGCTTTTCAAACTTATAACCCTTTAATTCTTTTACTAAAATATCAAACTCAGGTTCTGTAGCAACAATTACATCGTCCAATCCAATCACATCACCAGTCTTGATTTTCGCTTTGACACCTTTGGCTTCACTTTTTTCTAATGTAATCAAATAGCTTAGCGCTTTTCTATGCACATATTTTAGTGCAATTGATTCCAAATCTGCCTGTTTATAACGTTCTCTAAGGCTAGTTTTCACACTCCAACATATCGGTCCTCTTTCGGCTGAATAAAACATTAAATCGTAAACAACATTCGGTACAAAAGCGACTTTAGCATTTAAGTAAAGTGGCAAGATATCTTCCCTGATACATAAAGTTGAAAGAATATATTCAAAAATTTTTCCATTTAAATCTTTATTTTTCACTGGATTTTTTTCGTATTTACTCCAGCAGAGTTTTACATATTCAGAAGGTAAGTTGTATTTAACATCTAAAAAATTTGGTATAAGAGATTCAAATACTGTAGCTGCTTTTTTACCTTTACCTCGAACAATCCCAAGTTTTTCAAGCATTTTTAATCTTTCCTATTATTTTTTCTGCTGTCGCTTTAATAGCTGGCACTGCAACTGAATTCCCAAATTGTTTATAAGCCGAAGCATCTGCAACAGGAATAAGGAATGTGTCTGGATAACCCTGCAATCTCGCCCATTCTCTAGGTGTCATTTTTCGAATACCTTGACGATTAATCTCGCCTTTAATATTGGTTGTTGGGGTGTAGTCTTCTAAACGATGGTCAATAATTAAATTACGCTCTCGTCCCATGCCCCCACAAACGATAGCGTTTGCAATGCCATCGTCTTTAATGATTTCGTACCCAAAACCATTACCTTTGCTTTCATGGCGCTCTTTATGTTTAATTAAAGTATTAAGGTATTGATTAGATAAATAGTACTTCGACGGAACTATTTTTTCTTCTCTTATATCAATAAAACTAATTTTTCTATCTACTGGCTTGGGATAATCAAACTCAGTTACTCTCAAATCCTTCCTAAAACCAACGATAAAAATACGCTCTCTATTTTGAGGTACACCAAAATTTTTGGCGTTTAGTATTTGTGGTTCTGGCACAAAGTAACCTAAGTCATTTCTAAGCACATTCAATATAGTTGCTAGTGTTTTACCTTGCCCATGGTTGGTTAAGCCTTTTACATTTTCAAGAAATATAGCCTTAGGTTTTTTACGCCTAATAATTTCAGCAACTTCAAAAAATAACGTGCCTCGAGTATCTTCAAAACCACCTCTTCTGCCAGCGATTGAAAATGCTTGGCATGGAAACCCAGCACATAAAACATCAAAATTATCAGGTATATATTGCTTGGTAATTTCCTTTGTAATGTCGCCAAATGGAGCATCACCGAAATTAGCCTTATAGGTTAATTGTGACTTTTCATCCCATTCACTAGTAAACACACACTTACCGCCTAGGCTCTGCATGGCAACACGGAAGCCGCCAATACCTGCGAATAGGTCTATGAAGGTAAAATTTGGTTGATTTGGCTCTGGAAAAGGTACAGGCGCTTTGTTAAAAAGTCTGTATTGAAGCGCTTCTTGAGCTACTTTTAAAGCTTCTTTTTCATCTGCTATTGGGTATTGATATACAGTGTTTGAAAAAGCATCTTGTAATTGTGATTCTATTTCCATAAGTAAATTATAACGAAATTAGAGATAGCTAAATCATTATTTTCAAGTTTTCTTATTCAGTATCAACTCCGCAATGATTTGCGCACTCGCGGGCGCCATCGTTAAACCATACCGAAAATGTCCCGTATTCATATATAAATTTTGAATACTTGGGTGCTGCGCAATTGTAGGCAAGTTATCTGGTGTACCTGGCCGCAGGCCGCTCCAGTGCTTGATGATAGGCGCATGTTTTAAGCTTGGCATTATCGCTTCTGCTTTTGCTTGCAGTTCAATTTTCACTTCTTCGGTCGTGCGCGGGTCAAAACCCACATCTTCTAGCGTGCTGCCTGCAAGCAAATAGCCATCGCGCCGCAGCACCATATAAAAACCATCTCGATATACGATGTGCCTCAAACTATCTTTTGTAGCTTGCCCATTTTCGAGCTTATAAAGCAAAATCTGCCCGCGCATGGGTTTAATGTTGAGCCCAGCTGCAGTATCTTTTAGCAGCTCAAAGCTCCATGCGCCAGAAGTAACTACAAATGCATCTGCCCTGAGAGCCGCACCAGTATTGGCTCTCCAGCCATCTATTTTATCTACTTTTGCAAGCGACTCAAGCTGTGTTTGTTCTAACAAGGTCACATTTTGTTGAATGAGCAAGGCTTTTAGCGCTTGCATTAAGCGCGGGTTACGCACTTGTGCGACTTGTGGCAACAATAAATTATCGTCAACTTGTTGTGTTTCAATTTTGTTTTTGTTGCACCAATCTTTAGCCAAAACCGCATCGAACGGCGGCTGTATCAACATGCCACTCACGGTGTATTCTGGGTCTATACCTGTTTTATCTAATAAGTGCTGACACAAGGCGGGATATAGGCTGGCGCCTGCCATGGCTAGTTGGTTGACTTCATCTTTATAAAACCATGGTAGTAGCGGAAACAAAATGCCCGCGCCCGCCCAAGAAGATTCACCCGATGTTTGGGCAGCGATCATATTGCGCTCCACCACCGTGACTTGGCAACCCTGCTCTGCCAGCTTAAGCGCTGTCATGCAGCCTACAATGCCGCCGCCCACCACGATTATTTTTTTTGCCAATTTATTTGCCAGAAATATTAATTAACTTAATCTTAAGTATTCACTTACATTAAGTTTATTTACCTGAAACCAAGTAGGTTTCTGCCTCAATTAAATTTTCTGGGCTACCCAACAACACCAGCACATCGCCGTCGGTTAATACCATATCGCCACGTGGGGCAATGTCCTCAAGCATATTGGGACGACGCAATAACTGCACTTCTACTTTTAACTTAGCAAAATCAATATGATCTAAACGCAGTTTTCTGGCGTATGAATTTTTGTGAATCTCAATCGAATGTAAGCGCACCTGTTGTGCATCAGTAATTTCTGTTCCAGCATCGGTAACCCCGCGGAAGTAGCCT
>JANNOS010000075.1:0-2970 GCA_031399315.1 Methylophilaceae bacterium
TGACAAAGGGCTAGCCTAAGCTAACCCCTTGTTTTATATGGTGCGCCCGAAGAGATTCGAACTCCTGACCCCTTGGTTCGTAGCCAAGTACTCTATCCAGCTGAGCTACGGGCGCATGCGTGCATTATACGCGATACTACATATTTCTAAAAGCCAAAACTTGGCTGGTGTGATAGATAAATCATCTTTTAACCCAGTACTGCAAGGCAACTCACTAACTTGCTAAAACTTGAATCTACAAATAGATATACAATGGTTTAGCGTGATAGTGTAAAACCACAATGATTGTGGCGGGCGCATTATAGCAAACATTTGAAATATCGTTTAAGCTGATGCAAATAAAATAATAGCATTTCTGAATTTGGGCGATGTGAAACATTAAAACTTATGATTAACCAAACCAAACCTCACTTGCTGCAAGAAAGCATGCTTCGGCAGCTTATACCACTGCGTGAAAATGATGCACATAAAGGTGTGTTTGGCAGTGTGGCGATTCTAGGTGGCGACACTGGCATGGTGGGAGCTGTATTGCTGGCTGCACGCGCAGCTTTATATTGTGGTGCAGGGCGTGTTTATGCGGTGATGTTGTGTAATAACGCACCAAGTGTGGATATTGATCAGCCAGAAATCATGCTACGTTCGCCGCTGGCCATTAGTCAATTAACTCAGCTTGATTGCGTTGTGATTGGCCCTGGGCTAGGTCAATCCAGTGTAGCAGTTGAGCTTTTAGAGTTTTGGCTAGCGCAAAATGTAGCGATGTTATTAGATGCAGATGCACTCAATTTAATTGCTAGTCACCTACATTTAGCTTCCGTAGTGATTAGCCGCAATGCGGAAACGGTGATTACGCCACATGCGGGTGAAGCCGCCAGGCTACTTAATACAAATAGTGAGCATATTCAACAAAATCGTACAGAAAGTGCGTTAGAGCTTGCTAGATTTCTGCAAGTAACTTGTGTGTTAAAAGGTGCTGGAACGATTTGTGCGCAGCATAATGGCAGTTGGTTTATGAATACGACAGGTAATGCTGGGCTTGCGAGTGGCGGCACGGGTGATGTTTTAAGCGGCATTATTGGTAGCCTAATGGCACAAGGTTTAACGGGGCTGGAAGCTGCGAAGCTTGGTATATATGTGCATGGGGCGGCGGCGGATGCGCTAGTTGAAGCTGGAGTAGGTATAGTAGGCATTACTGCTTCAGAGGTTATTACTGAAGCACGTAATGTAATTAATCAACTTAACCTGTCTGCATGATGGAAATATACAACATAAGTGCATATTAATCCTAAACGCTTTTAAGTTAAGTCGATGGTCTCAAGATAATCTGGCACAATCGTTTTTCATAATAACTCTTCCTCAATATGACTTCGCGACTACAAATTGTGCCAATCATCATGGTTAATCTCCTCGTGAATGGATTTTTTTAGAGGTATAAAGGTCACGCCGTGTCAGTGGCAGGTTTGATTTTCCATCATGTTTGCGTTCAGCCAATATCTGGTAAATTCCCGTTGCGCCTTGCTCAAATTGTATGGCGCTACCCGTCATATATAAGCGCCAAATGCGATAGGTGCGATCTCCCACTAAATAAATGACTTGCTCTTTATTTGCATCAAGGCGGTTTACCCAATGCCGCAACGTCAATGCATAATGTTGACGCAAGCCTTCAACATCAAAAATCTCAAAATTTGCATCTTCCATTCGTTGCTGAATATTACTTACCGTATCTAATTCACCATCAGGGAAAATGTGCCGATTGATGAATTTTGTTGCGACGCTTTGGCTCCATCCAGGTTTCGTTGAAGTGATGCCATGGTTAAGAAAAAGACCACCAGGCTTAAGTATTTGATTTATTGCTGAAAAGTAGCTGGGCAGATTTTTAAGGCCAACATGCTCAAACATACCGATGCTAGAAACTTTGTCATAAGTGGCCTCAAGCGGCAGGTCTCGGTAATTGCGCATTTCAATAGAGACTTGATTTTGCAGCCCCTGTCGTTTTACTTCCGTACTTGCATATTCAAACTGATTCCGGCTAAGCGTTATGCCGTGTGCTCGCACGCCGTAGTACTTGGCTGCCCAGCAAACCAATGCTCCCCAGCCACATCCGATATCCAGCAAAAGTTCGTCAGGTTGCAAACGTAATTTGCGGCAAATGTGATCAAGCTTGTTGCGCAGTGCAGCATCTAAATCCTGTTTAGGTGTTTCAAAATAGGCGCAAGAATATACCATGCGTTCATCCAACCAAAGCCGGTAAAACTGGTTAGAAACGTCATAGTGAAAGGCAATCGACTCAACGCTATTTTGATGGGTCGTGCCACCAAGCTTTCTGGCAATAGATGAATTCTTAGTATGCTGCCGTTGTACTGCCTTACTTTTTAATGTCAGCGCGCGCAAGCCCAGCAAAAGCTTTTCTTGAAAAGGCAACTTCAAGTTTTCTAAATAGTAGCGCAGCTTCATCGCCGTATTAAAGTCGCCAGCCACTTCTACCTCACCATCAAAATAGGCCTCTGCTAGGCGAACAGGGTCTCGAAAAAACACCAATTGACGCAGTACACTTGGCGAGTGAATATAGAGGGTGAATGCTGAAACACCTTTACCAATTTTCAACACACTGTTATCCCACAGCTTGACCGTAAAAGCACCTAGATATTTTTTAAACAAACGCCTCAGGATATAGTGTGCAAGTTTGCTGCTTTTATCATGAGGATTGTGCCTGCCTTGATTCAACACCTGTGCTGACATGATTTACTCCGCATTAGAGCACGCACTTGGCGAGCAAAATAATCCACTGCAAAGCTGGAATTTTTACTATTACTTGCTGTTAATGCAGACATCTCGCAATGGGAACACACTTTCAGACGGAGAAGTAGCGAGATGTCTGCATTAACAGCAAGTAATAGTAAAAATTCCAGCTTTGCAGTGGATTATTTTGCTCGCCAAGTGCGTGCTCTAATGCGGAGTAAATCATGTCAGCAC
>JANNOS010000076.1:0-33135 GCA_031399315.1 Methylophilaceae bacterium
CCAGAACCTGCTTGAAGCCGCCGCAGTGGGCCACTCAATGAGTTACTTGATTTTGCCGCAAGGACATTTACTACAACTTCAGTTCAAGTTTCAACCATAGAAGAAATTAAAGAGTTTATCTTCAATAGATATCAAAATCAGCTCTCAGGATTCTTTAAGTTACAAACTCTAGATGCAGTAATTTCATTAGAACCGCCACTTCATGAGGTATACAAAAGAGCAGGCGCTGTAAAAGAGTTCCAGCAACTAGCTGAAGCTGAAAGTCTAGCTGCCGCTAATAAACGCGTAGGTAATATTTTGAAAAAAGTAGAAGGCGAAGTAAGAACAGAAGTGAAAGCTAACTTATTACAAGAATCTGCTGAAATCGCGCTAAATACTGCATTAAGCAAAGTAAAGCCTCAAGCCGATAAACTGTTTGAAAGTGGTGATTACACGGCTTCATTGCAAGCCTTAGCTGCACTTAAAGCACCTGTCGATGACTTTTTTGATAATGTGATGGTAAATGCAGATGACCCTGCGCTTAAAGCCAACCGTTTAGGCTTACTTGCAACACTGCATCAAACCATGAACCGCGTCGCGGATTTATCTAAGTTAGCAAGCTAAGGCATGAAGCTAGTCATTCTCGATCGCGATGGCGTCATTAACCAAGATTCTGCCAACTTCATTAAAAACCCAAATGAGTGGATTCCTCTACCAGGTAGTTTGGAATCTATCGCGCTATTAAACCAATACGGCTATCGCGTAGCGCTCGCTACCAACCAATCTGGCATTGCGCGCGGTTTGCTTGATATGGTCACGCTAAACGCCATACACGATAAAATGCATCGCGCCTTAGCCGTTGTTGGTGGCCGCATAGACGCGCTATTTTATTGCCCACACACAGCAGAAGAAAATTGCCGATGCCGCAAACCCAAAACTGGCATGATAGAAGACATTGGCAACCGGTTTTCGGTAGAGTTAAACACCGTGCCCGCTGTTGGCGACTCATTGCGTGACTTGCAAGCCTTTAGCGATGCAGGTTGCCAACCCATATTGGTACTCACAGGCAAAGGTGAACAAACGCTCGCCGCTTCTCAAGCGCCTGATGCCGTTGCAAAAGGCGATGCATTACCGAAAAATACTTGGGTGTGTAGCGATTTAAATGAAGCTGCGCAGCGTATTGTTTTTGAAGCGCTATAAGCTTGCAAGCGTCTAATTTTACAAACCTTAATTTAGCCAAATAAATTTAGCATGTTGATTTTACGTTCTTTATTATTTCTTTTGGGTCAGGTGATTACCGCGCCCATCTTCACGCTTATCGCCTTTCTCGCCCTACCGCTTAATCCTGTCACCCGCAATAATTTAATTTCTGGTTGGGCGCGCAGTATGATTTGGTGGCTACACATTACTTGCAATATTCGTCACGAAATTACTGGGTTAGACAACATCCCCAACACGCCCAGCATCATTCTCTCCAAGCATCAATCTGCTTGGGAAACACTGGCTTTTCAGGCGATTTTTCCTACGCAGGTATATCTGTTAAAACGCGAGTTACTATGGATTCCCATTTTCGGCTGGGGCTTGGCAATGAGCTCGCCTATTGCTATAGACCGCAGCGCAGGTCGCGAAGCGCTTAAAAAGCTAGTCGCGCATGGGAAAGATAGACTTGCCAAGGGCCTATGGATAGTGATATTTCCCGAAGGTACGCGCAAAGCACCGGGTGAACGCGGTAAGTATAATATTGGCGGCGCTTGGCTTGCCACGCACACACAAACGCAAGTGGTGCCTGTGGCACATAATGCTGGTGAATTTTGGGCGAAGAATTCATTCATCAAAAAACCTGGCGTGATTCAAATTCACATCGGCAAACCCATAGAAACTGCAGATTTGAAGGCAGATGCGCTTAACAGCCAAGTTGAAAATTGGATTGAAGCGGAGCAGTTGACGTTACATGGCTAATCAAGTTCTTACTCTAGCCAACGGCGAAACTATTTCGTATTTATTAGAGCGTCGCAGTCGCCGCACGGTTGGGTTAAAAATCACCGCCGAAGGTTTGGTGGTGCACGCACCTAGAAGGATTTTTGAATTTCAGCTTAATCAAATTCTGCAAGAAAAGTCTAACTGGATTTTAAGCAAACTTAAAAACCGCGAAGCAAATCAAGTTGAAAAAATTGAGTGGGTGGATGGCGAACATTTGCTGTATTTAGGCCAAGATATTCAACTGAGTATCTCACCAAATAATCCTAATAAAAAACTGGTTTTTGATGAAAATACACTCAAAATGAATGCCCTGCAAGCCAATATCCATGCGGGTTCTGGCAAGGCGGTTTTTAGCAAACAAGTGATAGCATGGTATAAAAAACAAGCCACGCAAGATTTCAGCCGCAGATTAGAAATTTTGGCCGCCAAGCTTGGTGTGCCCACACCACCACTTACGCTTTCTAACGCGCAATCACGCTGGGGCAGTTGCAATAGTCGCGGCGAAGTGCGCTTAAGTTGGCGCTTGCTGCAAGCGCCACCGCATATTATTAATTACGTAATTTGCCACGAGCTCGCACATTTAAAACAAATGAATCATTCGCCCAAATTTTACGCGGTGCTCGAAAGCTTGTTCCCCAATCACAAAGCGGCTGAAAAAGAGCTAAAAATATTGTCGCCACAATTACATCGCATTTAGATTTTTCCCAGCTTTTAAAATATATGTTAAGTTATTACTGTTGTATAAAGTCGTCGTATAGAAATGCATTATATAAAGTAAGTACTTTTGACTATCGTATAAGGGGATAATAATGAATTTTACAGATGCAGTAAAAGCTTGTTTTACTAAGTATGCAGATTTTAGTGGTCGCGCTAAGCGTCCAGAGTTTTGGTGGTTTGTATTATTTTGTATTGTCGTCTCAGTTGTATTAGAGTTTGTTAGCAGCTATGTTTCTTGGGCATTCTCACTTGCCACGTTAGTACCATCCCTTGCGGTTGGCGCGCGCAGGTTGCACGACGTGAACAAAAGTGGCTGGTTGCAGCTACTAGCGCTCATTCCAATTTTGGGCTGGATATACTTGATTTATGTTTGCGCGCAACCAGGTGATACTGCCGATAACCAATACGGCCCTGTGCCTACAGTTTAAAGTACCCACAATTTAAAGTGCCGACAGTTTAAATTATTGCAAATTAACGCATTAAAAAAGGGAGCGTATGCTCCCTTTTTTGCCTCAATTACATCAGCTTTTTAATATCGCTCGCCATCTCAGCAGGTTTTTCGCCATAACCCATATACAGCCTAACTTTTCCTGTTCTATCAAACACATATGTCCCCGTGCTATGGTCTATCGTGTAGTCGCTTGCAGATTTACCTGTTACTTTTGAATAGAAAATTTTAAAGTTGCCGAGTGTTTCAGCCGTTTCTTGCAAGCTACCCCACAGCCCAATAAAACGTTTATCAAACGAAGGCACAAATTTTGACAACACTTCCTGTGTATCGCGCTCTGGGTCTATGGTCACAAACAACACCTGCACCTCATTTGATTTATCCCCCAACAACTTCATCGCGCTTCTTAAATCACTCATCGTGGTTGGGCACACATCTGGGCAATGCGTGTAGCCAAAAAATAGCACGACTATTTTACCGGCGAAGTCTTGCATGGTGCGCTTTTTACCATTATGGTCTGTAAGCGATAAGCCTTTAGCAAACTCCGCACCAGTAATATCAGTTCCGACAAACGGCGCAGATTTAGCAGCATCGCAAGCTGTTAACGTTAGCAGTAAGGCAAAGATAAATAATTTTTTCATGGTTTTTTCGTCATAAGTTACTTAATTAACAAGCTTTTGATTCTAACATAGGCAATAAATTCCCCGCTTAGTTTACAATATCGTTTTTACAAATTTGTTTGAAGGCATTTTTAAAATGGCAATACCTAGTACTGTAACCAATGGCTCAATGGCAGACCGCGACGGCGTAATTTGGTACGACGGCAAAATGGTGAACTGGCGCGACGCCACCACCCACGTTTTAACTCACACCCTACATTACGGCATGGGCGTATTTGAAGGCGTGCGTGCCTATAAAACAGACAAAGGCACCGCAATTTTCCGCCTGCAAGATCATACCGATCGCCTATTTCGTAGCGCACACATTTTGCAAATGAAAATGCCGTTTGATAAAGCCACGATTAGCGAGGCGCAACGCGCTGCTGTGCGTGAAAACAAATTAGAATCTGCCTACATTCGCCCAATGGCGTTTTACGGCGCAGAGGCGATGGGCATTGCTGCTAAAACACTTTCAACACATGTGATTTGCGCAGCTTGGAGCTGGGGCGCATACATGGGCGAAGAAGCACTAACGCGTGGTATTCGTGTTAAAACTTCTTCTTTTTCGCGCCATCATGTAAACATCACCATGTGCAAAGCCAAAGCGAATGGCAATTATATGAACTCAATCTTAGCGCATCAAGAAGCTGCGCAAGATGGCTACGATGAAGCGCTACTTTTAGATGTACATGGTTTTGTGGCCGAAGGTTCGGGCGAGAATGTTTTTATCGTTCGCAAAGGCAAACTCTACACGCCAGATTTAACTAGCGCGTTAGAAGGCATTACCCGCGACACTATCGTTCAATTAGCCAAAGAACTTGGTATAGAAGTGATTGAAAAACGCATCACGCGTGACGAAGTCTATGGCGCGGATGAGGCTTTCTTTACTGGCACCGCAGCAGAAGTTACACCAATTCGCGAACTAGATAACCGTAACATTGGCGCTGGTACACGTGGTCCGATTACAGAGAAACTGCAGGCTTTGTATTTTGATGTCGTTAAAGGTAAATCGGCTAAACATGCGGATTGGTTAACTCTGGTTTAAAAACTCTGTCATTCCGACGAAAGTCGGAATCCAGCGTCATTCAATTAACACAAAAACCACTAGATTCCCCCGTATCACAGTACGAGAAGGCTAAAAGCCAAGCACGGAATGACGAAATAGGGAGATTTTAAGAAATGTCCGATACCAAAGAAGTAGAAGTCACCACGCATGACTTACCGCTACACTGCCCGACCAAGGCAGTGGCCGCTTGGTCTTCGCATCCACGTGTGTTTTTAGATATCACAAAAACAGGGCAAGTAGCATGTCCTTATTGCGGTACGCAATATAAGCTCAAAGCAGGCGAAGTCATTTCGCACCATTAATTGTGCGCATTAAACAATGGTGAACTCAAGAGTACTTTGGGCTGATTATGCGAAGGCCATCGGCATTATATTGGTGGTATACGGACATGTCGCCAGAGGTCTTTATAACGCAAAGATTGAAATGAATGTTAACAGCTTTCAATTAATTGACAGCATTATTTATTCATTTCATATGCCGTTTTTTTTCTTTTTATCTGGCTTGTTTTTTTATGACTCACTTCAAAAAAGAACCGTAACTGGTTTTTTAGCAAACAAATTTGATACATTGGTCTACATCTATATTGTTTGGTCATTAATCCAAGACATTATTCAGCTTGCATTTAATAAATGGACAAATAATGAAGTCACTATTAGTGAAATAATTAAGTTATTTTCGGATCCAAGAGGACAGTTTTGGTTTCTATACGCACTGACTGTCATCATAATTTTCTCTACTTTAGTTTACAGGCGCTTAGAGAGTAAATACTTTATTGTTGTTTTTATATTAGGCGCACTTGCTCTTTGCCTAAATATTCCAACTCTTGAAAACTTGCAAATGTATTACATTAAAGCTTATTTTGTTTTTTTTGCTTTTGGTGTTTATTTCAAAAACATTCAAGGCTGGCTTTATGAAACAAAGCATGTGCTCATTGTTCCTTTAACAATACTTACAGTTGCGCTTCATTGGATGTTTCAAGCTAAGCTTGAATTAGGTTTTGACATTTTTGGGAGTACGGTTTTTCTGTTTTTTCTTGCCTTGAGCTCAATCATTTTTATCGTATTATTAAGTATGGTTTTGGCAGAATATCCGATAACTTTAATTAAACTTATCGGAACATCTTCAATGGTAATTTACTTAGTACATATTATTACTGGAAGCGGTATACGGATCTTACTGCAGAAAATTTTTGGCATAGATAATTTTTACATTCATATGCTGCTCGGGCTTACATTTGGTGTGTTTGGGTCAATGTTATTTGAATATATTGCCAATAAAATAGGCTTTTCTTGGCTATTTAAAATTCCTTCTAGATTTTCCTTAGAGAAAAAATTACTCCCGAAATCTATTTAAACGCTGGTACATTTTTAAACGTTGGTATATTTGAATCAGCCCGATAATAATTTAGCCTTACTAAAAGCTGGCAAACTTAATGGTTGCACACACCTTAAAATAAGCGCTGGCTTAACAAAATTTCCGCATGAAATCTTCGATTTAGCCGATAGCCTAGAAATATTAGATCTCTCAGGCAACGCGCTTAACGATTTGCCAAACGATCTAAGTCGCTTAAAAAAACTACGCATTTTATTTTGCTCATCTAACCAATTTACACATCTGCCAGAAGTGCTGGGTGAATGCCAAAATTTAAGTATGATTGGCTTTAAAGCCAATCAAATTAGGCATATTCCAGAAAGTGCTATTCCAACCGCAACATTGCGCTGGTTTATTGTGACGGATAATGCACTAAAAACTTTACCCAACGCGTTGGGGGAGTGTCGTCAATTACAAAAGCTCATGCTGGCGGGTAATCAACTCACGGCTTTGCCGGCCAGTATGGCAAATTGTCACGCGTTGGAGTTATTAAGAATATCCGCCAACCAATTTAATGCCATCCCCGATTTTTTGTTTGATTTACCTAAACTCACCTGGCTCGCCTACGCAGGCAACCCGTTTTGTAACGAAATAGAACAAAACTTAACCCACCAACATCAAATTAATCATATTGATTGGCAAACGCTGACGATTCAACAAGTGTTAGGCCAAGGTGCATCGGGCATCACTTATCAAGCTATATGGCAACCCACAAACAAAGCGCCAGAAGCTGTTGCGGTTAAGCTATTTAAAAGCAGTTTAACCAGCGACGGGCTGCCACGCTGTGAAATGCACGCCAATATTTTGGCTGGCGAGCACCCCAATTTAGTTGGGGTGAAAGGCGTGGTTCACAATCACCCGCAAGGCACGCTGGGCTTAGTAATGCCCTTATTAGATGCTGATTTAAAAGTGCTGGCAGACCCGCCCAGTTTCGAAAGTTGTTCTCGCGATGTGTATGCGAAAGACTTAACATTAACGCCTGACGAAGTGCAACATATTGTACAAGGCATCACGCAAGCGGCTAAACACCTACATGCACAAGGTTTAATGCACGGCGATTTATACGCACACAATATTTTATGGCGCCCAAATAAACTCGTTTCGGATAAACTCATGTCACAAAAAGTCGTGTTAAGTGACTTGGGCGGCGCATCTTTTCTGCCTTTAGATAATCCGGCGTTAACGCAAAACTTACTAAAACTTGAGGGACGTGCTTTAGAGGTTTTTTCGCAAGAGTTGCTTAATACAATATAAACTTAAAACAAGTAATCACATAAAGTATTACTATAGCTCATGGCCAATACACTTATCCTTGAAGATGCACGTGAATACATTTTTCCAATATTCTCTGTAGAAGCTGAAGACAATGGCGCTCACCTAAATACCAGAGTCTTTCTTGGTACTGCGTTCTTTGTTACCAAGAAGGGCGACGCAATTACCGCCTCTCACGTTTTACCCATCCCCGATGAATTGCAACAAGGACGCCGCTTGGTTGCAGTAGTACATCGTAACGGAACAGAAACGGTTTGTTGGATAACGCACGCAGCAAAATTCGAAGCTTTTGACCTAGCTTTACTGCATGTAAATTTAGACGAAACCAAATATCTACCCATATCCTCACAAGAAATTACATCAGGCACTGACATTCAAATAACTGGCATTCCAAGCAATGACATAAACCGCTCAGGTAAAGAGATGCGCATTCTTAAAGGGCATGTAACACTAGCTTGGAAGCGCCTCGAATTAAATTTCCCAGTTCCAGCAGGAATGAGCGGTTCCCCTGTGTTTGTTGGCGCTAAAGTCGTAGGGTATGCAACGGGGTTAGTACGTTCAGAGGAGCTTGAAGAAGCAACCGAAACAATCGAGGAAGTGACTAATACAAAAGAGGTAGTACGTATTACAGAAATTCGAAGAATAACTAGTTACGGAATTGCGTACGCATTTAGTGCTCATGAAAACATCAAAGACCCAGCGCTAGAAAATAAAACTCTCATAGAATTTATTGCTTCACAAAACAAATAATTCCTGTGTAGATTAGAGCTGATGCTCTTCCACATGGCTTCCCCATAGCTTTTCAGTCACCTGCTCGGCATTTTCTGCTTCACTATTCGTCCAAAAATGTACTTCTGCTTTTTCTTGGCTAGTTGATAACAAACCTTTTTCTTCTAACTGACGTTTTAACTGTTTCGCCACCGCTGCGCCAGTATCAATCAAGCTAATGTCTTCACCAACTATTTCGCGAATCGCATCTTTTACAAACGGATAATGCGTACAGCCCAGCACAATGGTATCTGCGCCCTCCGCCAGCAATGGCGTGGTGTATTGGCGGATAAGCGCTTTTGTTTCAGGCGTATCCAACTCGCCACGCTCTATGCATTCCACCAAGCCCACGCAGGCTTGCGTGACGACTTTGACATTGCGGCCATAACTTTCTAGCAGTGCGGCAAATTGCGCACTCTTCAATGTACCAACAGTTGCTAGCACGCCGATGACGCCATTTCTACTAGCCTCTGCTGCGGGTTTTACAGCGGGTTCCATGCCGATAATGGGGATATCAAAAGTCTCGCGCAGTTCATCTATCGCCGCCGCCGTGGCGGTATTACAAGCAACCACTAAGGTTTTAACATCTTGCGCCAGCAAATAATCGGCAATAATCATGCATCTGGTCGTAATTTCTTCTGGGGTTTTATTGCCGTAGGGTGCGTATTTGCTATCTGCCACGTACATGAGATGCTCATGCGGCAACAGCGTATGGATATGCTTCAAGACACTAATACCGCCTACGCCAGAATCCATTACGCCGATTGCTTGATTGTTAATGATCGAACTCATCGAAACAGGTTTGAATGATTTATAATGCATGAATTATAGAGGAAATTTAATTGGGTAACCGACTAAGTAAAATTTACACACGTACGGGTGACAAAGGCACCACTGGCTTGGGCGATGGCTCAAGAGTGGCTAAAGACAGCCTGCGTGTGGTGGCGATGGGCGATGTAGATGAGTTGAATTCAATTATTGGCATCATGCAAACCGAGGCTCTGGAAGCCAATATCCATGCGGTTCTTCAGGCCATTCAACACGATTTATTTGACATGGGTGGTGAGCTTTGTATGCCCGATTATGCGATGATTAAGGCCGAACGTGTTACCGCTTTAGAAAATATTTTGGATGAATGGAACGATACGCTAACCCCTTTAAAAGAGTTTATTTTACCGGGTGGCTGCCGTGCTGCAGCGTATTGTCACTTAGCTAGAACCGTGTGCAGGCGCGCCGAGCGGACGATGACCACATTAAATAACCAAGAGAAAATTACGGAAATTTCTTTGCAATATATCAACCGGCTTTCGGATTTATTATTCGTACTATGCCGCATCCTCAATAAAGACGCGGGTGTGCCAGACGTACTTTGGAACAATACAAACAAAGCATGACAAATAAAGTATGATTAAACCAAAATGATCAAAAAGTTTCTGCAAAAAGTTTTTACCAAAAAAACCAAAGCAACGTTGGCTATTAACGAAGCCGACGATAGCCAACTCAACGCGGCTAAGCGCATCCCCGCCAAAACACACAAAATTAATAAAGATTTAATTAGTAGCGCCGCGCTAAAAACCTGTGAAGGCTTGCAAAAAGAGGGTTTTGAGGCATTTATTGTCGGTGGTGCAGTGCGTGATTTGCTGATGAATTATAAACCCAAAGATTTTGACATTGCCACCAACGCCACGCCTGAAGAGGTGTATAAAATTTTTCGCCGCTCGCGCATTATCGGCAAACGCTTCCGCTTGGTACATGTGCTGTGGGGCAACGAGACGATTGAAGTTTCTACCTTCCGCGGCCATCACCAGGCAGATGGCGATGGTAAAACAGCAGATAGTGGCCGCATTATTCGTGACAATATTTTTGGCAGCCTAGAAGAAGATGCCGTAAGGCGCGACTTTACCGCCAACGCACTCTATTACAACGCGGCAAATGAAGAAGTGTTGGATTTTCATAACGGTGTCGCCGACCTAAAAGCTGGCCTATTACGGATGATTGGCGACCCTGTCACCCGCTACCAAGAAGACCCCGTGCGCATGCTGCGTGCAGTGCGTTTATCGGCAAAACTAGGCTTAAAAATTGAGGCTGACACACAAGCCCCAATAAAAAAACTAGCAGACTTGTTACAAGACGTTCCGCCCAGCCGCTTATTTGATGAAATGCTGAAATTATTTTTATCTGGCCATGCAGTAGAAAGCATTAATGCGCTGCGTGCGCAACATCTACATCATGGTCTGCTGCCCTTGCTGGATGTGGTACTAGAGCAACCTTTGGGCGAAAAATTTGTCATGCTCGCCCTCAAAAATACCGATAACCGCATTTTGGTTGGAAAATCCTCTAACCCCAGCTTTTTATTTGCCACACTGCTTTGGCACGAGGTTTTGAAATCGTGGGAAACCTACAAAAATGCCCATCCACCAATCCCCGCCCTGTATATGGCGATGAATGAAATCATTGATGCGCAGGCGAAAAAACTCGCGATTCATAACCGCTTTACTGCCACCATGAAAGAAATTTGGGCCATGCAACCCCGCTTTGAACAGCGTGCTGGCAGACGCCCTTATGCGCTACTCACGCACCCACGCTATCGCGCAGGCTATGACTTTTTGCTATTGCGCTGTGAATCTGGCGAAATGCCAATGGAACTGGGCGAATGGTGGACAGAGTTTGCCGATGCGAGTACCGAGCGCCGCACCGAAATGCTGTTGCCTGACACTAGCCCGAAAAAGCGCCGCCGCAAACGTAAAAAACCTGCCAATAGCGACAAAACGCTACTGGAATCTGTGGCGAGTGAGCATATTGATTAACCGTAAGTTTGATGGGCAGGCGTTTGTTGCATATGTTGCCTTAGGCAGCAATTTAGCGGGCGATTTAGACTGCCCTGCAAACCAAGTAATACGCGCCTTGCAGAACATCGAAAATATAGCCAAAACTAAGCTTATTAAAACTTCAAGTTTGTATCAAAGCGCGCCTGTGGGCTATAACAACCAACCAGATTTTATCAATGCCGTAGCAGAAATTAACACGAAATTATCGCCCGAAAATTTGCTAGATGCGCTGTTAAATATTGAAAACCAAGCTGGTCGCGAGCGCCCGTTTGCGAATGCGCCGCGTGTGTTAGATTTAGATTTATTGCTTTATGCTGATATAGAAATCAACACTAAAAAGCTCACACTGCCCCACCCGCGCATGCATGAACGCGCTTTTGTGTTACTGCCTTTGGCAGAAATTGCACCCGATTTAACACTTGCAAATCATGGTAATGTTGTAAAATTAGCGTTGCAATTTAAAAACCAAGGCGTAACGAGATTAGAAAAAATTAAAAACTCAGATTTCTAAATAGACAAGGCGCGCGCCAAAAAATTGGACGCGGCATATGGCCAAAATGAGAAGTATGCATGTAAGGAGAATTTTTTGAAGCAACACAGTATGATGACGAAATATGAGTTTTAAGCATGACCATTTTTGAAAAATACCCATACATCGTCATAGAAGGCCCTATCGGCAGCGGAAAAACCACGCTGGCGCAGCTTCTTTCAGATAAATTTAATGTGCAATTACTGAGTGAAAAAGCCGAGGTTAACCCCTTTTTACCGCGCTTTTACCAAGATGCACAACGCTACGCGCTGCCTACTCAATTATTTTTCTTATTTCAGCGCTCGCGCCAAATAAGCGATATGTCGCAGCGTGATTTATTTTCTGAGCCTACTGTGGCAGACTTCTTTTTAGATAAAGATCCGCTGTTTGCGCGCCTAAATTTAGATGATGAAGAATATGCTTTATATCACCAAATTTACGCGCATCTACAATTAAAATCACCGCGCCCCGATTTAATTGTGTATTTGCAAACACCAGTCGACGCACTAGTAGAACGCATAGAAGAGCGCAACATTAGCTATGAACAAGAAATTCCGCACGAATATGTAGAGCGTTTGGCAGATGCTTATAGCGAATTTTTCCATACCTACGATGCCTCCCCCGTACTCATTGTTAACAACGAAAAACTCAACATTATTAAAGATGCAAGCGCCTTAGACTTGCTGATTGAACGTATCGGCCAAATTAAAAGTAGTCGAGAATACTTCAATCCTAACTTTGAATAATGCGATTTTCTCATGATTGAAAAAAACCTAAAAAAAGTTGCCGCTGGCGAAAAAATCGCCATGCTGACTTGCTACGACGCCACTTTTGCAAAGTTGATGGAACTTGCTGGCGTCGATATTTTGCTTGTGGGTGACTCGCTCGGCATGGTGTTACAAGGCGCAGAAAATACGCTCAATGTGAGCATGCACCATATGACATACCACACCAAAATGGTCAAAAATGGCGCCCCAAACACCATGATTATTGCAGATATGCCGATTGGTAGTTACGAGCAAGACAATGAAGCTGCTTATAAAAATGCACTTTGGCTCATTAAAAGTGGTGCACATATGGTTAAATTTGAAGGCGGCGGAAAACGCGTAGAAACTGCACGTTACTTGGTAGAGCGCGGCATTCCTGTATGTGCTCACTTAGGATTTACACCGCAATCGGTAAATCAGCTTGGTGGCTATAAAATTCAAGGCAAAACAGAAGAATCGGCTAAGCAAATTTTACGTGATGCAAAAGCCATGTCTGACGCTGGCGTGAGCTTTGTGTTACTGGAAATGGTACCGGCCGTGTTGGCGAAACAAGTCACAGAAATCGCACCAACAATTGGCATTGGCGCAGGCGTAGATTGCAGCGGACAAGTGCTTGTTTTGCAAGATTTATTAGGCATTTACACGGGCGCTGCTAGCAAAAAGCCTGAAGATTTTAAATCGCCCCGTTTTGTGCGTAATTTTTTACAAGATAGCGCTATCGATGGAAAAGCGAGCATACAAAATGCTGTTGCTGCATATGTTAGCGCAGTTAAAAACAAAAGCTTCCCCGCGCTTGAGCATAGTTATTAATTGGCTTTGCAAGCCACTTTTCCCAAAGTTTCCGAATATTTAGCTTGACTCACATCCTTGTAAATTAAGTGCCCATCGTGGTTTGGGTCTAACTCACCTACTTTTATCAGCAGTTTTTCATTCTCAATTTTCATGACTTTGATCTCGGTTTGTTGGCTTCCTTCTATCATGTAGTCGTACATCAAATCAAACTCTCCCGCCGCATTTTTTGTCCCTTTAAGTGTGCCTCTGGCGCTATCTTTCTCGTACGGAAGCCAATTCATCACACCTGTGATAGTGCTGCCTAAAATGGTCAGCTGAATATCGGTGACATCTCGATTAAACAACTTACTGAAACAATACGTACCATCTTTTATATTATTTGATGCCACATTATCTGATGTAAGAATCGGCATGCCAGAAGGCGCATGGATATTGGCTTCTGGGGCATCTGTTTTATTGCAAGCAACTAACAAAAATAAACTGAATATTACCGATAACAGCTGGCGCATAGAATCCTAACAAATTAAAAACAAAATAAGAAAATGTATTATCTGCGTTAAAATAGTGTCATGCAAATTATTCAAACCGTCGCCGAGCTTAGAAAAGCGCTTAAAAGCAAATCTAATGCTGGTCAAAATATTGGCTTCGTGCCAACCATGGGTAATCTGCATGCGGGGCATATAGCCTTGGTAACGCTGGCAAAACAACATGCAACGTGTGTTGTGGCGAGTATTTTCGTTAACCCACTACAGTTTAGCCCGACGGAAGACTTAGCCAATTATCCGCGCACACTAGAGGCCGATTGCGAGAAACTAAAAGCTGCTGGTTGCGATATTGTTTTTACGCCGGGCGTGGCAGAAATTTATGCCGACTTTGATGGCAAAAACCTCAACCAAAGCATGACCATTATGCCGCCGCCCATTGCTAATGTGCTATGCGGTGCCACGCGCTTAAGCCATTTTGCAGGCGTTGCGACAGTGGTGATGAAGTTATTTAACCTAGTTTTTTATAATACAGTGCAGCCTAATGTGGCAATATTTGGTAAAAAAGATTTTCAGCAGCTTTTTATTATTAAAGAAATGGTGCGCCAGTTTAATTTGCCAATAGAAATTATTGCTGGTGAAACCGTTCGCGAAGCGAGTGGGTTAGCATTAAGCTCACGCAATGGCTATTTAAATGATGCACAACGCGCCTCTGCAAGCCAATTAAATAGCGCCTTGCAGGGCATCATTATTCAAATAAAAGATGGCAATAAAGCCTTTGTTCAACTCGAACAGCAGGCGGCAACACAACTAAGCAGCCAAGGCTGGGATGTCGACTATATTTCGGTTCGATCATCTACCACTTTGCAAGCTGCATCCGCAGCAGATCAAGATATCATCGTACTTGGCGCGGCTAAAATTACGAATAAAACCAATGGCAAAACACGCTTGATTGATAACATAGAATTATGTTTGACTGCGCGATAAGTTTATAATCACGGCATTATTAATCTCTAGTATTAAATTTTAAGTACAAAATTCAAGGAAACGCATGCAAAGAACCATGCTTAAATCTAAGCTACACCGTGTTAAGGTCACACATTCAGAGCTAGACTATGAAGGCAGCTGTGCGATTGATGACACTCTGTTAGAAGCTGCCAATATTCGTGAATACGAACAAATTAGCATTTACAACGTCAGTAATGGCGAGCGTTTTAGCACTTACGCAATTCGCGCAGATCGTAACTCTGGCATTATTTCTATCAACGGTGCAGCGGCGCATAAAGCGGCGCCTGACGACATCATTATTATTGCAAGTTATGCCAATTATAGTGAAATTGAAATTGAAAAGTTTGCACCACAACTTGTGTATGTCGACGATCAAAACCGCATCCAATCCCAACGTAATCATATTCCAGCACAGGCCGCATAAATGACCAAAGATTTAGATAACACCTATTTAGAATCCATGAAAGCCGCCGTCATTGACGCGCTTGAAGATATCAAAGGCTTCGATATTGCCGTCATGGACGTACGCAAACTCACTAATATAACCAGCTACATGATAGTAGCATCGGCCACGTCAAGCCGCCAAGCCAAAGCCATGGGCGACAATGTGCGCGAAAAGTTAAAAGAAAAAGGTTTTGATATTCGCGGTACAGAAGGCGAAAAAGACGGTGAATGGGTACTGGTCGATTTAAATGACATTATCGTGCACATTATGGTGCCAGCCAGCCGCGCCTATTACAACCTTGAGCAGCTTTGGAGCGAGACTGAAAACCGAAAAAGTCATATTAAAGCCAATTAAGCCAGTTAAATCATGAAATTGCGGATACTCTCCGTTGCACACAAAATGCCCGCTTGGGTAGAAACCGCGTGCGAAGATTTTACCAAGCGTATGCCACGCGAACTAAGCGTGGAAATTATTGACATCAAACCCGAAAAACGCGCCGCTGGCAACAATACCGAAAATATCCAACGCATTGAAGCGAAACGTATTTTAGATGCCGTCGGCAAAGATTATTTAATTGCTTGCGATGAACACGGTCAAGAACTAACAACCTTACAGCTCGCTGATAAATTCAAACACTGGCAAGGCTTAGGCCGCGATGTCAGCATTGTTATTGGTAGTGCAGACGGCCTACACGACACGCTAAAGCAACGTGCAGATTTTCAATGGGGCTTATCAAAACTCACGCTGCCACATGCGTTTGTGCGCGTTTTGCTTTGCGAACAACTTTATCGTGCACATAGTGTTCTAATCAATCACCCCTATCACCGCGAGTAATTTAACCGCAAAGCTATACAAAAAACTTAGCTATCGTTATAATAATTTTGTATTTGTAATAAAAACAACAATTTAACTAGTACATTTAATGCAATTAACAACGATGTTAATGGCAAGAAGTACTCAGCAACGGTGCTGAGATTGAGAGTACACGTTAATTCAATTAATATTTTAGAGGGATATTTTTATGAATAACGAAACACTGATGTTGCTGGCAAAGTTTACTTTTCAAGCACGTAAACTCATCGGGGCAATCGATTCTAATTTATTAGCCAATGATGAAACTTATCGTAATTCCATATTTCAGAAAATTGATGTTCAGGGCGATGAAGAGCTTTTGATGTTATCGATGGTGCTACGCAATAAGTTAAATAGCCCAACTGTCGAAGAAGCAAAAAAAACTGAGTCGAATACCGCAAGTGATAAATATAAGTTTGGTGCGCGCGGCTAAGTAGCACAATACCTTGATAAGCTAAAATCTTGGTAAAATTGACGCCATGAAGAATATGGCACCAATTCTGGTATGGTTTAGACGTGATTTGCGCGATTTTGACCACGCTGCGCTTTATCATGCGCTTAAACAAAGTACCCAAGTGTATTGCGTGTTTATTTTCGACACAGACATTCTGGATAAGCTCACCAATAAACAAGATCGCCGCGTTGAGTTTATTTGGGAAAGCGTACGCGAGCTTAAAACAGCACTGCGAGCCAATGGTGGCGATTTGATCGTCAAACACGGCAGCGCTTGTGCCCTCATTCCAGAGACGGCCCTACAGCTCAATATCCACGCAGTGTTTGCCAACAGAGATTATGAGCCAAAAGCGGTTGCACGCGATGCTGAAATCGCCACAACACTCGAAAAAAATAATATTGAATTTCACGATTTTAAAGACCAAGTTATTTTTGAAAAAGATGAAGTACTGACGTTAAATAATAAGCCTTACAGCGTATTTACCCCATATAAAAATGCGCACCTCAAAAAGCTCAACGACTTTTACTTAAAACCATACCTAGTTGATCGCTATATCCACAATTTAGCTAAATGTTTGCCAAGCGAATTACTTAGCCTAGAAAGCATGGGCTTCCAACGCACCAACTTAGCTACCATGCGCCTGCCCACTGGCATGACTGGCGGCAAACAATTGTTTGAAGACTTTGAAAACCGTATTCACAACTATAAAGATGCGCGCGATTTTCCTGCAATTAAAGGCGTGTCATACCTATCAGTGCATTTACGCTTTGGCACAGTTTCAATACGTCATTGCGCGAGACAAGCCAGAAACCGCATAGCCATTGGTTCGGAAAATGGTGGCTCACAGAGCATCGAAAATCAAACATCGGGCTCGCAGACATGGTTAAATGAGCTCATATGGCGCGATTTTTACTTTCAAATTTTACATCACAACCCCCAAGTAGCAGCTGGGCATGCTTACAAAACAGAATTTGAAAACTTGCGATTCCCGAATGATGAAGCACTCTTTCAAGCTTGGTGTACAGGAAACACTGGGTATCCGCTAGTGGATGCGGCGATGCGCCAACTCAATCAAACGGGTTTTATGCATAACCGTTTACGCATGGTAGCAGCTAGCTTTTTAGTCAAAGACTTATTAGTTGACTGGCGCTGGGGCGAGCGTTATTTTGCCGAGCACTTAATTGATTTTGACTTAAGCGCCAACAACGGTGGTTGGCAGTGGGCTGCCAGCACGGGTTGCGATGCACAACCATGGTTTCGCATTTTCAACCCAGTCACACAATCTGAACGCTTCGATGCCACAGGCAAATTTATCCGCAAATATGTGCCAGAATTGGTCAGTTGTAGTGACAAAGAAATACATGCGCCATGGTTAATTCCACCATTACGACAAGAATCCATCAAACTTATCATTGGCAAAAACTACCCTCTTCCAATTGTTGACCATGCCACGCTGCGAGTATTGGCGCTAGATTTATATAAAAACAACCATACCAATAATTGATATGAGAACGTACGGCACATTAATTGCTTAATAATTAATTGGGAAGGCAATTTTACTGTTGTTTTTAGACAACATGTTCCCCAGTATAGGGGATGAGCCTTGTTAGCGCTAGACAACGCCAGCGCGCTCGGTGATAATAGCGACAATAAAATTGTTTAAATTATGTGAAATTTAAAACATAAAACATATAAAAGAGATATTAACGATGCAATCAAAATTTAAAACAATACTGTTAAGTTGTGCTTTAACGTTACTTGTATCTGGTTGTGCTACACAAGCTAATAAAGACCCGCTTGAGGGAATGAACCGTGGGATTTATAAATTTAACGATGTTGCCGATAGGTATGCAATTAAACCTGTCGCAACCGCTTATAAAGCAGTGGCGCCTACACCTGTGCGTAAAGGATTTAATAACTTCTTCAATAATTTAGGCTCAATCACCACAGTTTTAAACGATTTATTACAATTAAAATTTGCCAACGCATTTACCGATGCTGGGCGCTTTATTATCAACAGCACCTTTGGTTTAGCGGGCTTTATTGATGTTGCCAGCATGGATAATATCCCCAACCATAAAGAAGACTTTGGTCAAACACTCGGTTATTGGGGCATGAAAGATAGCGCCTATTTAGTATTACCGTTATTAGGCCCAAGTACAGTAAGAGATACTGGCGGGTTGGTATTTGATACCGTGACAACCGACCCAATTACTTACACACACAATCTTGGTGAAATACGTTTGCATAACCAATTACGTGCTGCACAATTACTTGATAGACGTACAGAATTGCTCGAAGCAAAAGACATTGTTGATAATGCATCACTTGATCCCTATGCATTTACGCGTGATGCTTATTTGCAACGTCGTGCTAACTTAATTGCTGATGGCGTTGAATCTGACAAACCAGCTGATGACGGCTTTGAGCCTGCAGAAGAGGATAAAGCAGCTGCGCCTGCAGAAGTGCCAGCCAATTAAGATTGTTTTACAGATGTTAAAAAGCCCCTCGAGAAGGGGCTTTTTTTATTGGCTGAACCTCATCTATTGTCACATCTCTAGACCTATTGTCACAACTCTAGTATCAAACAAGCTAGTCACCCGAGGCGACGGTCATTTTCTCTATTAAGATAGACCCTGTTTGTTTTGAACTTTGCTTCATCGCATCATCCCCAATAGCAACAATATGTTTCAGCATATCTTTCATATTGCCCGCAATGGTAATTTCTTCTACAGGGTATGCAATCACTCCATTCTCCACCCAGAAACCTGCTGCGCCACGTGAGTAATCGCCTGTCACCATGTTTAGGCCATGTCCTAACATTTCGGTCACAAATAATCCCGTACCCATTAATGCTAGCAAGTCTGCAAAACTATGATTGGTGTGTTGCACAACGATATTATGACTACCACCCGCATTGCCTGTAGTCTGCATGCCTAATTTGCGAGAGGAGTAGCTTGATAGCATATAGCCCTGCAACACACCGTTTTCAACCAATTTACGTGCGCGCGTTGCAACGCCTTCACTATCAAACGCGCTACTGGCGATGCCTTTTGGCAAGTGTGGCAACTCATCAATATTAAGCAGTGGTGCCGCTATTGTTTTGCCTAAACTATCTAACAAGTACGATGATTTGCGATACAAATTACCGCCTGAAATTGCACTTAAGAGTGAGGAAATAAGTCCTGAAGCAAGCGGCGCTTCAAACAAGACAGGGTATTGTCCAGTTTTAATGGATTTTGCACCCAAGCGCTTAACCGTGCGCTCCCCTGCCTGCGTGCCTACAAAAACGGCACTTTCCATGTCTTTAGCATCTCTTGCATTGGTGTACCAATAATCGCGCTGCATGGCATCGTCCGCTTCTGCAATCACGGAGCAGCTAATACTATGTCGTGTGCTGGGGTAACCGCCTAAAAAGCCATGGCTATTGGCGTAGGCAAATACGCCTTCGTTACTATAAACACTGGCACCTTCAGAATTTGTAATGCGCTTTTTATCTACGGCCAAAGCGGCGGCTTCACATTCTTTGGCAATTTCAACTGCATCTTCTACGCTGATACTCCACGGATGATATAAATCTAAATCTGGCATTTTAGTCGCCATCAAATTGGCATCTGCCAAGCCGCAAAATTCATCTTCTGCTGTATATTTGGCAATATTACAGGCGGCTTCTACCGTGTCTTTTAGCGCAGAGCTGCTTAAATCTGAACTGCTGGCCTGGCCTTTTTTATGTCCAAAATATACTGTGACAGAAACGCCTTTATCACGGTTATATTCTATGTTCTCGGTTTCACCCATGCGCACTGAGATACTTTGCCCCGTGCCAAAACTCACTTCTGTTTCAGCTGAAGACGCACCCACAGATTTGGCCATTTTCAAGACATCTTGTGTAATTTGTTTTAATTCTTCTAAATTCATTCAATCACTAACCTATTCAATTTAAACCCAGCAAATTTCAGGCTAACTGCTAAAACTGCTATCATACCGTAGCAATCAACAAAGCCCCTAGAAACCAAACTATCGTGAACGAAAATACTGAATTATTAGAACCCATCAGCAAAACCAAGCTTAAGGCTGAGGCAGATGCTGCGCAAGACATTGGCAAAAAGCTCATTGATTTACCTAAGGATAGGTTAATTAAACTCGCCCTGCCAGAAGCCTTATTTGATGCGGTTACTGAGGCCAAGCGCCTAACGGCTAATGGCGCGATTCGCCGACAAAAACAATATATCGGACGTTTGATGCGTGATATTGACATTGCACCAATCGTTGACCAGTTACAACGCTGGGAAGGTAAGCACAACGAAGAAAGTGCGAAGTTTCATACCTTAGAGCGTTGGCGTGAGCGTTTGCTTACCGATGAAAAAGCAGTTTCTGAATATATGACCGCGCACTCACAAGTGGATAGCCAACAATTGCGTACTTTAATTCGCAATGCACAGCGCGAAGCGACTGCACAAAAACCACCCAAAAGTAGCCGCGATTTGTTTAAATTGTTGCGCGAAATAGCAGAAAGCGAAAACACTGATGATGCAACCGATGACTAAGCTGCATTAAGCTTTAGTGCATCATATTGTATTGCAGAATGTAGACGGCGATTCCTGAAAAATATCCGATTAAAGCTAGCCAACTGATTTTCTTTAAATACCAACCAAATTGGATTTTTTCTAAGCCCATAGCAGCAACACCTGCGGCAGAACCTATAATTAAAATAGAACCGCCTGTGCCCGCACAATAGGCAATGAACTCCCACAAAAAACTATCTGCAGGGTATTTTGCAATATCGTACATCCCCATTGAGGCAGCCACTAATGGAACATTGTCTACAACTGCGCTAGCAAGTCCCATCAGAGTGACTATCAAGTCTTGGCGACCAACATTTTGGTCTAGCCAAGTCGCTAACATATTCAGTATGTGGCTATGCTCTAGGGTCGCCACCGCTAATAAAATGCCAATAAAGAATACGATAGAGCTCATATCAATACGCATAAGCGCATGCGTCAACGTCAATCGCTCCTTTTCTGCCGCATCTTTATTTTTGTGCATTAAATCACCGAGCAGCCATAACAGACCTAATCCAAGCAGAATGCCCATAAAGGGCGGCAGATGTGTCACTGTTTTAAACGCTGGCACTAATACCAACACACCCAGCCCAACCAAGAAAATTAAGTTTCTTTCGCCATTAGTTGACATAGATAAATTAGCATGCAGTTTGGCTTCTGGTGAGACAATGTTTTTGCCACGCAATTGATAACTCACAATACTAAGCGGCACTAGCAAATTCACTACAGAAGCCAAAAACAATGACTTAACAATCGCTAATGCAGTAATTTGTCCACCTATCCACAACATGGTGGTTGTCACATCGCCAATTGGCGACCAAGCCCCGCCAGCATTAGCAGAAATCACTATCATTGCGGCAAACAATAAGCGATCTTCTTGTTTATCTAAGATTTTCTTAATGAGCGACACCATGATAATGGTGGTAGTTAAATTGTCTAAAATTGCACTCAAAAAAAATGTTACGAACCCAATTAACCACATCAAACTTGAGAGTTTTGTTGTCTTGATGCGAGAAGTAATAACCTCAAAGCCATTATGCGCATCAATCACCTCAACTATTGTCATTGCGCCAATTAAGAAAAATACAATCTGCGCTGTAGTGGCAACTGTCTCGTTAAGCTGATGCCCAACTAGCGTATGATCGCCCATGTTAAGTGCGTAGATAGTCCATAACACGCCAGCGCCGACTAAAGCCGATGCTGATTTATTGACATTGATAGGATGCTCAAATGCAATGGCCGCATATGCCAGTATGAAAATAACAGAGAGTGCAGTTAGCATTTAATTGATTACCAAGTACCGATAAAGTTACGAAGCTACGAAGTTACTTGGATTTTACTCTAAAAAATAGCAAAAAAATAAACTGGGCAGCGTATAGCTACCCAGTTTTAAGTATTCACTATAGAGAATTCTAGCGTTGGTTGATTTGTGCGGTAGTTATCGCTTTAGCGCCTTCGCGTGCATATTCAATCGCGACGGTTTGCCCTTGCAGCTGGCGCACTGCCGGTGAAAGTTCTTCAGGCTTATTTAACACCGTAGCACCAATTTTATATAGCACGTCGCCACGCATTAAGCCCGCTTTTTCAGCAGGCGAGTCTTTAATCACGGCCAGTATTTTTAAGCCATTATTTGCTGCGGCAGCTTTGTCTTCATCATCAATGTTTTTAGGGACTAGCTTAATAATATGCACGCCTAACAAAGGCGGTGGTAACTTTGCCCAGTAGCTTGCAAAGTATTTATATTGTGTTGGTTCATCCACCATATCTTTTGGGTCAACAACACCGCCATTTTTCTTTGCCGACTCTTTAATGACCGCTATTTTAGATGCTGCTGTTTTGGCAGAGCCGTATTTGCTATATACCAGCACCGTATCTGCTTTAATGGCCTTAGCATGCTGTAATGCAAACTCTGCTGGTACTTCGCCCGCTTCAAAACCGCTAGTACCCATCATATCGTAACCATTCTCTAGCATACTAATATTGTCATCATCTTTATGGTTACTCACATACATTTTGGTATCTGGGTTTGCCTGTAGTGAGACTAAATTACTCGTATTTTGCGCCTTGTAATTTTGCGCATACAGATTATCTGCCGCCGATGTGCTGGCGCTAAAAACCAACAAACACAATAAACTTGCTAATTTATTTATCATCTTCAGAATCCCTAATTTTAAAACGCTTATTTTTTTGTCATGATACTATTTACACTAGACATGCGAAGTATAAAACAATTCATATGAACACAATAAATAATCCCATGCAGGCGAATGAAACCATCTGCAAAATCGGCCTGATTTCTATCAGCGACCGCGCTAGTAGCGGCGTATACGAGGACAAAGGCATCCCCAGCTTGCAAGATTGGCTAGGCCGCGCACTGACATCCCCTTTTACAATAGAAATGCGCTTAATTGCCGATGAACAAGACGAGATTGAAAGCACCCTCATTGATTTAGTCGATTATCAAGGCTGCCACTTAATCCTTACCACAGGCGGCACTGGGCCTGCATTGCGGGATATAACGCCAGAAGCCACCTTAAACATAGGCGAAAAATCCATGCCTGGCTTTGGTGAGCAAATGCGTCAAATTAGTCTTAATTTTGTACCCACCGCTATTTTGTCGCGACAAGTCGCAGTCATACGTAAACAATGCTTAATTATTAACTTGCCTGGCCAACCCAAAGCCATCGCGCAAACACTAGAGGGTTTAAAAGATGATACGGGCAAACAAATCGTGCATGGTATTTTTGCTGCTGTGCCGTATTGTTTAGATTTGCTAGCTACGCCAGAGGCACCTATGCCTTACATAGAAACGAACGAAACTATTGTTAAAAGCTTTCGTCCAAAATCTTCAATAAATCCATCCATTAAACCCGCTTAACCTGTTAAATATCAACCTGTTAAATATCAACCTGTTAAATATCAACCTGTTAAATATCAACCTGTTAAATATCAACCTGTTAAATATCAAAATGAAAAGATTTAACCCACATGAAACAGTTTTACCAACAAATACTTCGCCTAATGCCTTACTTTTTTTGGACTTTAGTCGCGATTGTCGGCATGTTTATGCTCGTCGAGCTTGCCCCAAAAGAAGATGGTTTGAAATATTTAGATAAAATACAGCACGCTTTGATTTTCTCCATCTTAAGCATCTCTGGCTACCTAGCCTTTAGGCAAAAAATATGGATTATCACGCTAGGTTTAACTATATTTGGTGCAATCATAGAAGTATTGCAAGCAACCTTCACCACCACCCGCACTGGCGATGTTTATGACTGGTTGGCGGATATCGCAGGGATACTCATTAGCTTAATGATTATTTCCATATACCGCCAATTTAAGCCTGAACCGTTACAATAAGGCATGCGCACCGAATTTAATTTAATCGATAAATATTTCACTCGCCCTGCCACACAAGCAGATTTAGGTGTGGGCGATGATGCGGCATTAGTGCGCGTTGCAGAAGGCAATCAGCTCGTCATTTCAACGGATATGTCGGTAGTAGGTACGCACTTTTTTGCCGATGCCGCACCTTATGATATTGGCTGGAAGTCATTGGCTGTCAATGTTTCAGACATGGCTGCCATGGGTGCAAGCCCAAAATGGGCGACGCTGGCGATTGCCTTGCCTGAAATTGATGAAAACTGGCTGGCGGAATTTTCGCGTGGGGTTTTTGCCTGTGCTGATGAGTTTAAAATTGATTTAATTGGTGGCGATACGACCAAAGGCTCGCTTAATATTAGCGTGACAATCATGGGCGAAGTGCCTATTGGCAAAGCGCTTAAACGCAGTGGCGCACAAGCTGGCGATGATATTTGGGTGAGTGGCACATTAGGTAGTGCAGCATTGGGGCTGGCACACTTGCAAGAAAAGGTGCAATTAACAAATGCGTTGGCTATTTGCTTAAAAGCACTCAATACACCATCGCCACAAGCCGCTCTGGGATTGGCTCTCAGGGGCATTGCTACAAGCTGTATTGATGTCTCGGATGGCTTATTAGCAGACTTGGGACACATTCTAAAAGCTTCTAATTTGGGTGCAATTGTTGATTTAGAAAAAATTCCATGTATAGGGCTATTAAAAAATAATTTAGATAAGCCAGAATTTCAAACCTATATTCTGGCAGGTGGTGATGATTACGAACTCTGTTTTACCGCGCCACCTAGCAAACGTGAAGTAATTAATTTGCTAAGTAAACAACTAAATATATCAATTACGTGCATCGCCAGCACCCGCTTAGCCAGTAGTTTAAGTACAGGTGGCCTGCAGGCCACCTATAAAAATAATAAAATTAAACTTTCAAAACAAGGTTTTGACCATTTTGGCTAATCCAACCTTTAAATTCCTACTCGCCAACCCTGCCCACTTTTTTGCTTTAGGTTTTGGCAGTGGGCTCGCTCCCAAAGCGCCTGGCACATTTGGAACACTGGTTGGCTTGCCTTTATTTTGGCTCATTTCCAGCTACGCACTTCACATACAGTTACTCATCATTACTGCGCTATTTTTAGTCGGTATATATTTGTGCGATGTGACAGGCAAAGCCCTTGGCGTCTCCGACCATGGCGGTATTGTGTGGGATGAAATAGTTGCCATCATGTTAGTGCTTACTGTCACACCGCAACACTGGGCTGGTTGGATTGTTGCATTTTTATTGTTTCGCTTATTCGATATTTGGAAACCGTTCCCTATTCGTCAATTTGACGCAAAACTTAAAAATGGCTTTGGCGTGATGTTTGATGATTTGCTAGCAGCAATTTATGCTATCGCCAGCATGTGGTTGATTTTTTACCTGTATTTATACTGGATTTCTAATGGTGGAACGCGAGAAATCATTAGTTAACATAGCGCAAGAACTGGGCTCCGCATTAAAAGTGCGTGGCTTTGTGCTCGCATTGGCAGAATCTTGCACGGGGGGCATGGTAGCGCAGATAGTTACTAGTGTAGCGGGCAGCTCGGCGTGGTTCGATCGCGGCTTTGTAACCTATAGCAATGCCGCAAAAGTTGAAATGTTGGGCATATCGTCCGAAACGCTAGAGAAGTACGGTGCGGTAAGCGAACAAATTGCGATAGAAATGGCTTTAGGCGCGCTAAAACGTAGCAGCGCGCACATTGTTGGCAGCATTACAGGTATTGCAGGGCCAGATGGCGGCTCAGCCGAAAAACCAGTTGGTATAGTTTGCTTTGCTTGGGCTGGACTTGATATGCCAGCATTAGCAACTACAAAACATTTTCAAGGCAACCGCGAAGAAGTACGCCAACAAGCCGCCGCCGCATTGATGGCGGGACTTATTGAACGATTAAGCTAACTTGAAACTTGAAACTCGAGCTAGTAATAACTACTAAAAACTAGCGCCAATCGCGGCGCCCATGGTGACCATCATCATGGTCTCTGCCACGATGACCCCAGCCATGCCCTCGGTGCCCGCCATTAAAGCCATGGCGATGTCCACCATTATAATATTGGTATGAAACAGCTGGCGCATAGCTATGGCCATAGCCGTAATAGCGTGGTGCGGGCTGATAGTAAACAACTGGCGCTGGTGAATAATAAACGGGTGGTGGTGCATAATAAACAGCTGGCGGCGCATAGCCATACCCGCCAATATTAATACCCAAACTAAATGAATCGCGCGCTTGTGCGCTGGTGATACTTGCCGCGCCTATTGCTAGCGCTAACACTGCAGAATGAAATGTTTTCATACACTCCTCCATTCAAAAAAAACTACACTCCCAAGCAACAAAACGTTTTTACTTCATATTCGTTGACATCAAATTAATCATGCAAGTTCAGTTTTTTGCATTGCAAATACTCAAATGTCACGCCTTGTTTTGCTTACTTTTAACAGCGAAATATGAAATAATCACATGTTAATTAAAACGCTTATTAAGCACCTAAAACTAAAGGTAAAAAACCCATGGATGACAATAAAAGCAAAGCGCTTGCCGCCGCCCTTGCACAAATTGAAAAGCAATTTGGCAAAGGCTCAATTATGAAAATGGGTGATGCTGCAGTTGGTGAAGATATTCAATCGGTTTCTACCGGCTCGCTAGGCTTAGATATCGCGCTGGGCATTGGCGGTTTACCGCGTGGCCGCGTGATTGAAATTTACGGACCTGAGTCATCTGGCAAAACCACGTTGACACTATCAGTCATCGCCGAAATGCAAAAACTTGGTGGCGTAGCGGCGTTTATCGATGCCGAGCACGCACTAGACCCACAGTATGCTGCCAAATTAGGCGTCAACGTGCCTGAACTGCTGATTTCACAACCTGACACGGGTGAGCAAGCGCTGGAAATTGTTGATATGCTGGTGCGTAGCGGTTCAGTTGATATTGTTGTTGTCGACTCTGTTGCAGCACTCACACCGCGTGCCGAAATTGAAGGCGAGATGGGTGATTCGCATATGGGTTTGCAAGCGCGTTTAATGTCGCAAGCATTGCGTAAGCTCACAGGTAATATCAAGCGCACCAACACCATGGTGATTTTTATTAACCAAATCCGCATGAAAATCGGCGTCATGTTTGGCAGCCCAGAAACTACCACCGGCGGCAATGCGCTTAAGTTTTATGCCTCTGTACGCTTGGATATTCGCCGCACTGGCGCAATTAAAAAAGGTGATGAAGTCATCGGTAGCGAGACACGCGTTAAAGTCATCAAAAATAAAGTGGCGCCGCCGTTTAGGCAAGCTGAGTTTGAAATTGTGTACGGTGAAGGCATTTCACGTTTAGGTGAAATTATCGAGCTAGGCTCAAACTTAAAATTTGTAGAAAAAGCTGGTGCTTGGTACGCCTACAATGGCGAGAAAATTGGTCAAGGTAAGGAAAATGCTAAAGAATATTTACGCGAGCACCCAGAAATTGCAAAAGAAATTGAAGCCAAAATTCGTGCCAATGCCAAGCAGTTAGCGGATGGCATGACAGCTCCCCGCACCGAAGAAGATTAACAGGGACGACGAATAAAATTCCAACCCAAAAGCTTGCGGCAACGCGCGTTAGAGTACCTAGGGACGCGCGAGTATTCCTACGCTGAGCTAGGCCAAAAGCTCAAAAGCTATGCTTTAAAAGACGGTCTTGAAGAAGATGAAAGTTTTGACGAAAGCTCTGCAAATGAGCAGGTTACGGAAATTTTAGAAGACTTTAAGACCCGCGGCTGGCTTTCAGATGCACGCTTTACCGAACAAATTGTACATGCACGTTCGCACAAATTTGGTAGTGCAAAAATAGCCAATGAGTTGCGCGAAAAAGGTGTTTCACATGATTTAATTGAAACTGCAATAGCGCAAGTAAAGGAAAATGAGTTGGATAATGCCCGAGATATTTGGCACAAAAAATTCAAAGCCATCCCTGCAAGCCGCGACGAATGGGCAAGACAAGCAAGATTTTTACAAAGCCGCGGTTTCGGCTTTGATATTATAAAAAAAGTATTGAATACAAAAATAGATGACAATTAAATTAAGTGCAAACCCTAGCAGCAATGAAATCCGTCAGGCATTTCTAGACTTCTTTGCCTCCAAAGGCCATGCCGTGGTTGCATCCAGCTCGCTGGTGCCTCATGGCGACCCTACGCTACTATTCACCAACGCAGGCATGAACCAATTTAAAGATGTTTTTTTAGGCTTCGATAAACGCCCCTACACCCGCGCCGCATCCAGTCAAAAATGCGTGCGTGCTGGCGGCAAACATAACGATCTTGAAAACGTCGGCTACACCGCGCGCCACCACACTTTTTTCGAAATGCTGGGCAACTTTAGCTTTGGTGATTATTTTAAAGAAGATGCGATTAGCTATGCGTGGGAGCTTTTAACCGATGTATTCAAGCTACCAAAAGAGAAACTCACCGTCACGGTGTATGCAGAAGATGACGAAGCGTACGATATTTGGAATAAAAAAATAGGCGTGCCAGCCGAGCGCATTATCCGCATTGGCGACAACAAAGGCGCGCGCTATGCATCAGACAACTTTTGGATGATGGGCGACACTGGGCCTTGCGGCCCATGTACTGAAATATTCTATGACCATGGCGACCACCATTTTGGCGGCCCGCCAGGCAGCCCAGATGAAGATGGTGATCGCTTTATCGAAATCTGGAACAACGTGTTTATGCAGTTTAACCGCGACGAAGCGGGTGTGATGCACAAATTGCCTAAGCCCAGCGTGGATACTGGCATGGGCTTAGAGCGTATATCTGCCGTATTGCAGCACGTGCATGCCAATTACGAAATTGATTTATTTACAACCTTAATCAATGCTGCCGCGCGCGAAGTTTATGTAACACCCTCAAATCAAACATATTCTGTCTCTACTTTAGAAGAACTTAAAAACAAACATCCAGAAGCGTTTAATAGTCCTTCTCTCAAAGTTTTAGCTGACCATATTCGCGCCTGTTCTTTCCTAATTGCCGACGGTGTGATACCTGGAAATGAAGGACGTGGCTACGTGCTCCGCCGCATCATCCGCCGCGCCATTCGTCACGGCTATAAATTAGGTTGCCGGAGTGCGTTTTTCAATAAAATCATGCCTGATTTAGCTATAGAGATGGGGAGAGCTTACCCTGAACTCGCACAAGCACAATCTCGTGTAATGGATGTTTTAAAACAAGAAGAAGACCGCTTCTTTACAACCATTGAGCAGGGCATGTCTAAACTTGACACAGAGCTTTGGATATATCCATTGCGAGATTGGCTCAAGCAAAAAACTACACGTAATTGGTCTACCAACTTCTCAGCATCTTATTTGAATGTAAGCTTCAATGGTTATTCTGAAGCAGCAGAGAAAAATAACCAGGTTTGTCTATATTTCGACGACACTCTTCCACAATACGTAATCACTGAAAAGCTGCTAGCAAGTATAGGTGAGCTAATTCGCCTAAAAGAGTCTGAAGCATTCTCTAACATTAAAAAACTCGTGGTTGTTTTAGTTAAGTCTAAGATGGAAAACGATTTAGGTTCCATCCTTCAAAACATTATTACAACCAATTTGCCCAACTTTCCTATTGAGTTATTTGTAGTTGATAAGACAACAATAGCTGGACTAAATAGCCTAAAAGGTGAAGTGGCTTTTGAATTACATGACACATATGGTTTTCCGCTCGATTTAACGGCTGACATTTGCCGCGAACGTGACATAACGGTAGACACTGCTGGCTTCGATGCCGCGATGGCGCGCCAAAAAGAGCAAGCGCGTGCAGCTGGCAAATTTAAAGGTGCAGCCAATGTTGAGTACAGCGGTGCAAATACCGAGTTTAAAGGTTACGAAACTTTAGAAACAAGTGCAAAAGTGCTTGCACTTTATAAAAACAGCACCTCTGTAAGCCGCATGGATGAAGGCGACCAGGGTATCGTTGTTTTGGATATATCACCCTTCTATGCAGAATCTGGCGGTCAAATTGGTGATAGCGGCATCCTTAAAAGCGATGACGGCATCTTTGCAGTAGAAGATACACAGAAGATTCAAGCGGCAGTATTTGGTCACCATGGCGTGCTTAAAACAGGCACGCTCAATGTGGGCGACATCGTGAAAGCCAGCGTGGATATGACTGCGCGCGCTGATACGATGCGCAACCACTCTGCCACACATTTGATGCATAAAGCCTTGCGTGAAACTTTAGGCGAACATGTGCAACAAAAAGGCAGCTTAGTAGATAGCGACAAAACCCGTTTTGACTTTGTGCATAATGCGCCCATGACCGATGCTGAAATTGCCAAAGTAGAAGCGATTGTTAATGCAGAAATTCTTACCAACGCAGCTACGCAAGCACGTGTGATGTATATTGAATCTGCGCAAAAAACGGGCGCTATGATGTTGTTTGGCGAAAAATATGGTGATGAAGTACGTGTGTTGGACATTGGCAGTAGCCGCGAGCTATGCGGCGGCACGCATGTTAACCGTACAGGTGACATTGGCCTATTTAAAATATATGCTGAAAGCGGTGTAGCGGCTGGTGTGCGCCGTGTAGAAGCCACTACGGGTAACGGTGCATTAAAGTTGATTAACGCACAACAGACACTTATTTCACAGCTATCAAATGACCTAAAAGCGCCTACTAACGAGCTTGCTAATAAAGTGGCACAATTAAGCGAGCACGCAAAATCAATAGAAAAAGAATTGGCGCGTTTAAAATCAAAGCTTGCCTCTAGCCAAGGTGATGATTTAACCAGTCAAGCTGTTGAAATTAATGGTGTAAAAATACTTGCCGCAACACTAGAGGGCGCGGATGCCAATGCTTTGCGCGAGACCATGGATAAACTGAAAGACAAGCTTAAAACCGCTGCGATTGTGCTTGCCAGCGTAAATGATGGCAAGGTGAGTTTGGCCGCTGGCGTCACTCAAGATTTAATCACAAAACTGAAAGCCGGCGATTTGGTCAACCATGTAGCCTGCCAAGTGGGCGGCAAAGGTGGCGGCAAGCCAGATATGGCGATGGCAGGTGGTACCGATGCCAGCCAGCTACCAAAGGCATTAGCCAGTGTAAAAGACTGGGTGAGTAGGAAACTTTAATTAAATTTAAGAGTTAAAAATGGCATTAATCGTACAAAAATATGGCGGTACTTCAGTCGCGAATCCTGAAAGGATTCGTAACGTCGCAAGAAGAGTTGCGCGCTACAAAGCCATGGGGCATCAAGTGGTGGTGGTGGTTTCTGCCATGTCTGGCGAAACCAATAAACTGATCGCACTGGCTAAAGAAATTATGCCAGACCCAGACCCGCGCGAGCTGGATGTGATGCTTGCAACTGGCGAGCAAGTTACCTGCGCAATGACATCGCTTGCATTAATGGAGCTTGGTATCAAAGCCAAAAGCTATACTGGTGCGCAGGTTAAAATTCTCACCAATTGCGCCTTTACCAAAGCGCGTATTTTAGATATTGACGAATACAATATTAAACAAGACTTAAACGATGGTTACGTGGTGGTGGTGGCTGGCTTTCAAGGCGCAGATGAGTTTGGCAACACGACTACACTTGGGCGTGGCGGTTCGGATACAACGGGGGTTGCACTAGCTGCTGCGCTTAAAGCAGAGGAATGCCAGATATACACTGATGTAGATGGTGTGTATACAACAGACCCACGTGTAGTGCCAGAAGCTCGCAGGCTAGATAAAATTACTTTTGAAGAGATGCTGGAACTTGCCAGCCAAGGCAGCAAGGTATTACAGATACGCTCGGTAGAGTTTGCAGGAAAATATAAAGTAAAGTTACGCGTGCTTTCTAGTTTTGAAGATGAAGGCGACGGAACTCTTATAACGTTTGAAGATGGTCCTTCAACAGAAAACAAGGATAGCAACATGGAAGAACCCATTATCTCAGGCATTGCATTTAATCGCGATGAAGCAAAAATCACTGTGCTAGGCGTACCCGATACACCAGGCATTGCTTACCAAATATTAGGCCCGATTGCTGACGCCAATATTGATGTTGATATGATTATTCAAAACACTGGCGCAGATGGTGCGACCGACTTCACCTTTACCGTGCATAAAAACGAGATGAATAAAGCTTTAAGTATTTTGCGTGAAAAGGTACAAGGTTTTATTAAAGCGCGCGAAATTATTGGTGATGACAAAATCGCCAAAGTGGCTGTAGTTGGCGTAGGTATGCGTTCTCATGTGGGCATTGCCAGCCAAATGTTCCGCACACTGGCTGAGGAAGGCATCAACATACAAATGATCTCCACCAGTGAAATTAAAATTGCCGTAGTGATAGAAGAAAAATACATGGAGCTTGCTGTGCGCGTGCTGCACAAAGTCTTTGAGCTAGAAGAAGCATAAGACTATATTGGCTTAGTTTTGATTGATTTTTAAGGGTTAATCGCGTAATATCGCGCCCTTGCAATAAGCGTAGTAAACGTTATAAACGGAGAGCTGGCCGAGTGGTCGAAGGCACTTCCCTGCTAAGGAAGCATACGGGCTTAAATCTGTATCGAGGGTTCGAATCCCTCGCTCTCCGCCAAATATTTTATTTTCTAATTAAATTCAATACGTTAAGTACGTCAAAATAATTTCAAGTGATCCACTTGGTGATCCATCTCAAGGATTTTACCAGTGAAATTACCATCCCATCTTTGGGTTTCCCGCCACGGCGTTTTTTATATTAGAATCACATATAAGGGCGTGGATATAAAGCGCAGTTTATATACAAGAGACCCTGCAATTGCCCAAGC
>JANNOS010000097.1:0-19895 GCA_031399315.1 Methylophilaceae bacterium
TGCAACTGCTGCGGTATAACCAGATGAGTTAGGATCTGGCATGTTTTGTGGCGCGTATAACAGCGCTTGCGCGTCGTAGTTAAATGGGCTTTCCCAAAATCCAGTAGTGGCATCATGCAAGCCCATTTGTGCGATGTAGTGACTGAAATCACTTTTTACTGCCAACGTCGCGCTAGTAAAAATCCATGCGCGTGGTTGCGCGTTGAGTTGTTTGCTGAAGCCATCTGCCACGCTAAGCGGCGTGGCGTGTAATTGCACAGATTGCGTAAATACCTCTACCCAGCGCACTAAATTGGCGTTACTGGCCTTAAACCAGCTTTTAAGTTGCTCACCCAGCGCCTCGCCACGTTGCCAGCATTTTTCTAGCATGAGGTCGCGCGCAGCTTGGCTCTCCAGCACTTTGGTAAGCTCACTCAACATGGTTTGCATATCGCTAAAAGCGGCTTCGAAACCTTTTAATGCTAACGCCTTTTGCACTGGCAAGCGTGAGCCTTCGTAGGCAAAAATAAGCCTGAAATCTTTGCAGGCTTTTTCTAACTTGGGAATCGCCTCACTCAACGCAATGCAATCTTTAGCCACACTTAAATAGGCGTTTAAGCTATCGCGCGCCAACTCAATCAGCTGGCTGGTTGAAATATCTTCACCAAAAAACAAACCTGCTACTTCGGGCAATTGATGCGCTTCATCAAAAATCACCGTATTCGCGCTTGGCAACAGCTCGGTCACGCCTTCGTCTCGCAGCATCACATCGGCAAAAAATAGATGGTGATTCACGACGACTACATCGGCTGCCAGCGCCTTTTTACGCGCTTCCATCACGAAGCAGTCTTTATAAAAGCTGCAATCTTGACCCAAGCAATTATCGCGGGTACTGGTCACATTCAGCCAAATCGTGGCGTTTTCTGGTACTTCTACTAACTCGGCTTTATCGCCCGTTTTGCTGTTCTCGGCAAAGTTTTTAATTAAGTGCACATATTTAGCATCTTCGCGGCTGGCAAAACGGCCACTATTTGTGGCGGCTTCTAAATGGTAATGGCACACATAATTAGCGCGGCCTTTTAACATGGCCACGCTTACTGGCACTTTAAGAGCATCGCGCACATTCGGTAAATCGCGGTTAAATAATTGATCTTGCAGGGTTTTAGTACCTGTAGAAATAATTACTTTGCCGCCAGAAAGCAGCGCTGGCACTAAGTATGCAAAAGTTTTACCCGTACCCGTGCCCGCTTCTGCCACCAATTGTTTATTGCCTTTAATGGCAGATTCAATCGCCAGCGCCATTTCTAATTGCTGAGCGCGCTCACTAAAGCCTTCAATGGCCTCGGCCAAGGCGCCATCTGACTGAAAAATTTGGCCTAAATTTGAACCAGGCTTTGAATCAAGTCTTGAAAGTGGGGATTGAGAATTGTCTGACATAATGAAATTATCCCATGAATAGGCTTGATGATTGTGCACGCATATAAAAAGTATTGCACTTAATAAAACTATTGCACTTGGCCTCATAAGTTGATAGCCTAGTCGATGCGGTAAATGGTTTTAATTCTGTCATTACTTTGAGGGAGGATGTATGGATTTAGGTTTAATTATTCAGTTGATTAGCGGTGCTGTTGGCGGCAATATCGCAGGCGGCCTGATGAAAAATGCAAGCATGGGTACAGCACTTAACTCTATCATTGGTGTCATAGGCGGTGGCTTGGCCGGTCAATTACTTGGCATGCTAGGCATAGGTGGTGCAGTAGCGGCTGGCGGAGGTATGGATATTGCCAGCATCATCACCCAAGTGGCTGGCGGCGGCGTAGGCGGTGCCGTATTACTGGCCATTATTGGCTTAATTAAAGGTGCGATGGCTAAGCAATAAGTCATTTAACTTTAAAAAAACCTGCCTTAATTTTTTTAAGGTAGGTTTTTTCAAATATACATTCAAATATACGTTCAAATGAAATTTCTCATCTTATTTTTATCGTTTTCTTTAGTCGCACCCTGCTTTGCCGCAGAAGTGACTGAGAACGTTGCGGGTGACGCCATTGTGATTGTAGATGAGGCCAGCGCGACTAATTCCAGTTGGCAAAACAAAGCACAAGAAATCATCATGAACGCTATGAGCCTCACTGGCATTAAGTATAAATACGGTGGCACATCTCCCGAAACTGGCTTTGATTGTAGTGGATTTGTGCGCTACGTGTTTAACCAAGCGACTAATTTAGCACTTCCGCCCACCGCGCGCGCCATTAGCCAAGTTGGCAAAACAGTGAGTAGAGATGAGTTACAGCCTGGCGATTTAGTGTTTTTTAACACTTTAAAATCGGCTTTTTCTCACGTAGGTATTTATGTTGGTGATAATAAATTTGTACATGCGCCAAGGCCTGGCGGGGCTGTGCGGGTAGAAAACATGCAAACTGGCTATTGGGCAAGGCGTTTTAATGGTGCGCAGCGTTTAGATAAGGAAGCTGAAAGCGCACCAAATTAAAAAAGCTTGCTTACTCGTGAAATTTAGCCAAATCACCAGGTTTACGTAACATTTTATCTACTTCACCTAAATGTAGTTCTTCTTGGTAAATCATTTCGCGCGCATATTCTTCTAACATGACAGAATCACCCTCGACCAGCTTTAACAATGCTTTGTAAGCATTGAGCGATATGGTTTCATGCGCTAACGATTCGCGCAAAATATCGCCAATATCGTGATTGTGTGTTTCTAATAACGGGCCGATTGAAAGAGAAGGATGGCCACCTAAATGCGTAATCAACTCACCTGCTTTATCTGCATGGCCAAGCGACTCACTCGCTTGTCCGCGCAACCAAGAAACAATCGGGATGCGATTGTACCCAAACACCATCAGAGCATAGTGCGTATAGCGCACCACGCCTGCAAGCTCTAGCTCTAATATTAAGTTCAATGCTTTAGTAACTGGGGTTGAAATACCATGCTCTGCTGCCATTTTTATTCTCCTAAACTATACAAATAAACCATATAAAAGTTGAGTTACTTCACTCAATGAGGCGCAGTGTATAGGAAATAAAATAAGCTTGCAGAATTGCGAATAGTTCGCATTGTCACTATCAATTAAATTATTTTTAACTAAAAAAATGCTTATAGATTAATGCGGTGGCTTTATGTGTTTATCTTGCTTTAAAGCCAAGTAATTAGCGCGTCTACCGCGAATAAAATGTAGCGGAAATAACAATACCAAAGCCACACCAATTACCCAATGTATCCATAGCGCAACGTCGCGGGTTTCATCGCCATAATACAAAAATAAACCTGACAACAATAGAAAGCTCATTACTGCCACCATCAAACTACCAGAAATACGGTTACGCTTACTTTTCCAACCTGCTTTAATGTGATTGGGCATGACCGCACCGAATAACAGCACAAAAAAATAAGACGCAAAGCCATGTGCCATCAAAATGCTATGGTTTTCTACAGCCAACAGCTTTATTTCAAACTCGTGCGCCAATAAATACAAAACGCCTGAAACGGCGCATATAATAAAGATAGTGTGAGTACTAAACGATTGCCAAAAAGGTAAATGCGCAACGCGACTTCTTTTTTTGTAGAACATAAAGATTAATGGTGATTTTTTAAAGCCACATCATACATCGTTAATACGCGCTTTACACCATCCGCCATATGCTTGCACGAAAGCGTGGCGCCAGAGATGTTGTCGATACCTTTATTCAACTTAAAGCTAGCGCTTGAATTTTTACCGACAAACTGGCCGCGCCAGCCAGCTTCACGCACTTGGTAACCATAGGTTTCGCGGTAATCCATAATATCAATCATGCGCACCGTGCCATCTAAATTAATGCCCACGGCATAGGTAATAAATTCGTGTTTACCGTAAACCTCATCGACAATAAACCAACCCACTGGTTTATCTGCCTCTAGCACTTGCCAAATTCGCTTATCGGGAATTGGTGTACCTGTGCTAGCCACACTCTTAATTTTACTGGTTTGTTCTGAGTTTAGCGTAACTGGCGTTTGCTTAAATGATTGTGCATTTTCGAAAATAGCTTTTTGCGCTTGCTCAAGCGTTAAGTATTGTTGTGCGCTAACAATAAAATTCGCGCCTAGTAAACTAAGCGCGAATATAAAACGAATTAAATTTTTCATACTTGCTATAACGAAAGGCTAATCATTTAGATGACATCAAACAAACTTAGAAATCAAAACCAACGCGCAAACGTAATTCATTTTTCTCGTTTTCGTCTAAATGCAAGTTTTCATCTGAGCCGCCAAACGTCTCGCCTACAGATGCAGCATAGGTAGGATTACCTTGAATCTGTCTGAAATAAGTCAATGTAGCCCACCAGTCTTTTGCAGCGTAATGCACGGTTGGGCCTACAAATGTCGAATATTGGTTTTTCTTAAATGTATTGCCATTAGGTACTTTTAACACATCCATATGATGACGCGCTTCTAAGCCTACATACCATTTAGGTGCTACGCGATAGGTTGCGCCTAGGTAGTTATACATTTCCACTTCTTGCTCGACAGCGTCGCCATCTTCTACCAAAATACGTTTTTCGCGCGCTAAAATAAAGTTGTAAGCCAACACCAACTGGTCATCAAGCAAGTTTTTTTGTACCAAAACACCCGCTTCAATTTCAAATTGCTTGGTTTTAGAACCATCTACTTTAAATCGTGTTTGATATGAAGGCTCAAGCATCAAAGCCAATCCCCAGCCATCATTTAAATAAGGCGATAAAATATTATATTTAAGCTGTGTCTTTACACCACGGAACGCAAACTTATCACGGTCTGGATACAGCGGATCACCTGCATCATCTAATGGAAACGCACCTTTGTGATCTACATCTAAAAACATCAAATAACCAGAAATTTGCAAACGGTCGGTAATACCATATTCAAGCTCACCTTGTAGCTCTGTTGCGCGATAATGACCCATGTCTTTATCCCAGCGATTGGTCACCATTGTTTGAAATTCCATACCGCCTTTGGGTATGGTTTCTGCGCCGTAGACGTAATTAAAAATATGTTCGTCGGCATGCGATGTTGCAGAAAAGCTTAAGCCCAGCACTAGCAGTATTAGTTTGATATTTTTGTTCATAGCGGTCTCTCTATTTTTTAAATTTGATATTAGCTGAATTGTAATTGAAATGATAACGATTATCAATTAGAATCAATGAATATTTCTATTTATTTTTCAGACAGTTATGAAGCAAATCAATTTAAGCATATGCCTATTTTTACTTTCTCTGTTGGCGCAAGCCGAGGATGTAAAACTCCCACAAATTGAAGTATCTGCACCCACTTATAAACCAGAAACCATTGAAAACAAATCGGGGGCAGAAATCCGCGATATTCCCGCCAGCATTCAAGTGATTAGGCCTGAAATAATTCAGCAGCAAGGCATTGCAAATATGGCAGATGCTTTGCGTAATGTCAGCGGCATCCAACCCACTGACGGAGGTATGGCCAATGATTTTAGAGCGCGTGGCTTGGGCGTTACCTTTTTTAGAGACAATATTTTTGATGGTAATGCGCAAAATAGCTACTACCGCAGCCTAGTCGATGTGCAAGAAATTGAAGTGCAAAAAGGGCCGGGCTCGTCGTTATTTGGCTCTTCTGCGCCAGGTGCCAGTATTAACTTAGTCACCAAAAAGCCGCAACATCAATTTGGCTTTAGCACAGGCGCATCATACGGCAGTTTTGCAACACGCAACGCATTTGCAGATGTGACAGGCGAAATCGCGAAAGGCGCAGCTGCGCGCTTAATCGTGAATACCGAAACAAGTAATGGCTATCGCGGCTTAGACCGTGAATTGCTGGAGTTTTTACCGAGCATTTCACTCGATTTAGCTGAAAATAGAACCTTGTTGCTGGATGTGGATTATCGCAAAAGCCAAATTACACCTGATAACTACGGCATTCCATTTGATTTTCAACGCAACATTGCAGATGTTGATATTGAAAACCGCTACTACACACCATTTGCCAATGTAGACCAAACCGTTGTGCGTACAAGTGCAGAGCATGATTGGCATATTAACGATGCTTTGCACATGAAAACAACGCTTGTTTACGATACGCGCGATTTGGATATTTTACGCAACGTACGCGGCAATGCGCAAAACGCCGCAGGCACGCTCATTCGCCGTAGCTTGCGCCAACAATTTGATGATGCAGATTACTTAACCCTGCAAAATGAATTTATTTGGGATGTAAAAACACGGGATATTAACCACAAAGTTTTAGCTGGCTTGGCTTACAGCAATACTCGAATCGACACCCTGCGCAATGGCTTACAGCTTCCAAGCATCACCAATATTAACGACCCAGTAGTGCTAGAAACTGGCATTGCAGGTTTAGCGCGCGACCAATCCCGTAGCTTTGATCGAAAGCTTAAATCTGATACATATTCTGTTTATGTGCAAGATCAGATGACCTTAAATGAGCAGTGGAAACTGCGCGCAGGGTTGCGTAACGACCATGTGAATGCTGATGATAAAGGTGTTGAAGGCACACTTGGCTACCGCGAAATTAATGTGAATAAAGATTTACTGTCAGGCTCATTGGGCTTGGTTTACCAGCCTAACAAAGCATTATCTTTTTTTACAGCTTACTCAAAAGGCGCATTTAATAACATCAACACCAAAGTGTCGCAACTTTCCACCAAACCAGAAACCTCGCGTCAATTTGAGCTTGGTAGCAAACTTGTCTTCGAAAAAGCCGATGTGAATGTCACGCTATTTCATATTAAACGTGAAAATTATTTATTCGATTTGCCCGAAGCAGAAAGCACCAATGACGGCAAAGATACTTCGCGCGGTTTAGAGTTTGATGTTGCGTTGCGCCCATTTACTGGTTTAAGTTTAACAGGCAATGCCGTGTTTATAGACCCCACCGTGGAAACTGACGTGCTTGCAGATTTAAATGCACTGGGCATTAGTGGTGTCAGCACCAAAGGCACTGAACCTGTGGGTGTTAGTCGTCGCGTATATAGTGCTTGGGCAAACTATGAAATACAAAGCTTGCCAGGTTTAGAAGTTGGCATAGGCGCAACACACAGAAGTAGCACTTATGCCGATGCGCTAAATCAATATCAAGTGCCTGCTTTTACCGTGCTTGATGCCTCAGCACGTTACAAATTTGCAAATTGGACGATTGGTTTATTTGTTAAAAACTTAACCAACAAAGAGTACTTCACAACCACGACTAACATTGGTGCGATACCTGGCGATGAACGCAGCGCGTTTTTAAATATCAGTCATCAATATAAATAATCGCAAATTGCCGCCCTAGCAGCCAGTATCTATGCGGGTCGCAGGGCATAAAAAAACAAATAACTTTGCATATAGCCTATTCTTTTTTATCGCTATGACCTAAATCCCTTTGCGGGTCTATTACATCACGGATCAATTGCTTTAACTCTTTCGATTCTGGAAAGCGCTCCGCTTCTTTGCGCGAAAATATCACCTTATCGTTAAGCCGCACAATAAACACACCTCCTGTGCTAGGCTGCAAACTCACGCTGTGTAAATCTTGCTCAAATGTGGTTAATAACTCCTGCGCCAACCACGCAGCACGCAATAGACACCTGCATTGTGTGCAATACTCAATTTCTACCTTATTTTTTAACATCATTAAAATCCACTCATTTACTTTTGGCGCTATTCACTTTTTCACTATTCAAATAACTTGAAATAGCGCAAAATGAACCTATTATGTAATTGTAAGCTCATAGTGTTAGTTCTAGCTTATTAAAATCTTGGGCTTAATAAAAAATTGTTTTATATTTTTATGAAGGATATGCATGCGTTCTACTTTTGAAAAGTTTGGTTTAATTGGCTCTGGCGTTTTCATCGGGGTTTTGGTTAGCATTAATTTTTCAGTGCTGGCTGAGATGGTGTCAGCACCGCAATTACCCATTGATGATTTACGCGTTTTTGCCGAGGTGTTCGGTAAAGTCAAAAGTGACTACGTAGAACCTGTTGAAGACAAAAAATTAATCAACGAGGCCTTAACTGGCATGCTTTCTGGCTTAGATCCGCACTCTACATTTATGGATGCAGACGCTTACAAAGATTTGCAGGCTGGCACACAAGGTGAATTTGGCGGATTGGGTATAGAAGTTGCCATGGAAGAAGGGCTCGTAAAAGTTGTCACGCCCATTGAAGATAGCCCCGCTTATAAAGCAGGCCTAAAAAGTGGTGATTTAATTATGAAGTTAGACGACACCCAAGTACGCGGCCTAACGTTAAACGATGCAGTAAAAAAAATGCGTGGCAAACCAGATACTAAAATCTTGCTCACCGTGTTACGCAAAGGCGAAGCTAAACCACTTACGTTTAATTTAACGCGTGCGATTATTAAAACGCAAAGTGTTAAAAATAAATACATTGAAAAAGATTATGCTTATGTGCGTATTACGCAGTTTCAAGAACACACTGGCGAAGATCTTGCTAAAGCTTTAACCGCACTACAAACACAAAATAAAGGCCCTTTTAAAGGCTTGGTACTCGACATGCGCAACAACCCTGGTGGCTTGTTGGATGCGGCAGTTGGCGTATCGGCAGCATTTTTACCTAAAAATGATTTAGTGGTATACACCGAAGGACGTGTTACAGATTCTAAAATGCGCCTGAGTGCCAACCCGCTGGATTATGCACGTCGCGGCAAAGGCGACTACCTTAAAAGCGTGCCAGAAGCTTACAAAAAAACGCCTATGGTCGTCTTAGTTAACTCAGGTTCTGCTTCAGCTTCTGAAATTGTTGCAGGTGCATTACAAGACCACAAACGTGCCACTATTTTAGGCGTTCAAAGTTTTGGTAAAGGTTCTGTGCAAACTATTTTACCGATGAACAATGGTAGCGCTATTAAACTCACCACTGCGCGCTATTTCACACCTAATGGCCGCTCAATTCAAGCTAAGGGTATCGTGCCAGATATTATTGTAGAAGATGGCTCTGACCAATCTAACAACTTGCATGAGGCCGATTTAGCGAAACACATCTCTAACCCTAAAGAGGCTGATGCCAATGCGCCTGCCGTGAAAGACCAAGCTAAAGAAGATGCAGCAAAAGCCAAATTGAATGAAAAGCGATTTGCCGAGCTACAAGGCCCAATTGAACCAGCTAGCAAAGATGATTTTCAATTCGTACAGGCAATGAATGTACTAAAAGGCTTGCCTGTACAAAAAATGCCAGAAGTAAAATCGGCTGACGCAAAATCTACTGAGGCTAAACCTGCCGAAGTCAAACCCAGCGAAGTTAAAAAATAAATAATTTTTTATGAACTTTAGCCCTGCCTGATAGATTCATGCAGGGCTTTGTTTTATGATGTACAGGAATATGACACCAGATAAATTAATTACTACATTTGACAAAGGCATGCGCACCCTATTTGCCGCTAGCGCTGCGGCTAGGCCTCGACCAGATGCAGATCTAACTGAACCAACGTTAGATGAAGCGAGCAAGCAGCATGCAGCAGCGCTGATGCGTATTAACCACGTGGGCGAGGTATGCGCACAGGCTTTATATAGTGGGCAAGCATTCACATCACGCAACCCGCAATTAGTAAACGCCCTTAAGCACGCGGCAGATGAAGAGACGGATCACCTGGCATGGTGTGAAGCACGCATTAATGAACTTGGTGGGCGCAAAAGCTTACTTAACCCAATTTGGTACGTAGGTAGTTTTACACTTGGGGCGATTGCTGGCGCGATTGGCGACAAATGGAACTTGGGCTTTCTTGAAGAAACTGAGCAACAAGTATCCGCACATTTACAAAATCATTTAAGCCAACTTGATGAAACTGATATTAAAACGCGTACAATTATTAACCAGATGCAACAAGAAGAAATAGCGCATGCAAATACTGCTAATCAATTAGGTGCTAGTGAATTGCCTACCCCAATTAAAGCTGGTATGAAGTTTGCATCCAAAATAATGACCAAAACAGCTTACTATATTTAAAGGTTAGACCCCACCCACTCGTATGCAAAAATTTAGTGATGTTTTATTAACGCTTGACAGTGCCGATGATGTAAAACGCATTGAGCTATACCTTGATGACGGCTCTGCGGCAGGCGTGATTGAAAACAAACCAGGCACACAGGGCTCGCTTAAAGTGTATTACCACTTATATAAAATGTATGGTGAAATTACGCTAGACGCGGCTGTAGAAGGCTTGGCGCTGTATGCTGAGCATACTGAAGATGCTGAAAATTGCCCTGGCAAGCACCCCAATGTTGATCGATTAATTGACGTGCTAGAAAACGAAGAACCACTAAAAATAAAAATAATTCCTGCTTAATACTTTTACCATCCGAATGGTTTAGGAAAGGGCACGTGAAATTGGTGGATGATAAATCAGCTCTAACAAATGTCCCACAGGGTCTAGGCAATAAAATCCATGTGAACCATCTCGGTGCGTTTTAGGTACTTCTGTAATGCGCACACCTTGTGCTACAAAATAAGCATACCAATCATCAACATCTGTAGCTGTTTTTAGCACAAACCCAATATGATCTAATCGCTGTTGCCCCTCTGGCAAATAATCAACGCGGTGCAATGCAAATACGTCGCCATCATTAGTCAAATAAACATTATCTGCATCTGGCCGCCATTCAATTTGCATGCCCATCACACGCGTGTAAAAATCCACCGCGATCTCTAGCTCTTTAATAAATAAAGCTACGTGGCGTATGCCGAGCATGCCGTTTGGTCTAGTTAATTTAGTCATTTGATTTAAGTAATTTAGGCATGCAAAACCGGTTTAATCTCATAGTCATGCGTAATTTCGACAGATTTAGCGAGCATAATCGAAGCAGAACAATATTTTTCAGCTGATAATTTGACTGCGCGCTCAACTTGAGTCTCGTTTAAATTATCCCCAGTAATCACAAAGTGCACATGAATTTTAATAAACACTTTAGGAATATCATCCGCACGAACTGCATCAATTTCCGCGACACAATCCACAATGGGCTGCCGCGCTTTTTTAAGTATCGTCACTACGTCAAACGAAGTGCATGCTCCCATGCCTATGAGTAGCATTTCCATGGGGCGCATACCGATATTTCGACCACCATTTTCTGGCGCACCATCTAGTACGACCGCATGGCCAGTTTCTGATTCGCCAACAAAACTGACGTCTTCAACCCATTTGATTCTAACTTTCATAATACGTTTCTTTCAAATAGTAGAAATAAAACTAAACGCCATTAATCTACGCTAGTTGAATACTAAGTGATTAATGGCGTTAGGATTTTGCGCTATATCAATAATTACAGATATAGCGATTGATAACTTATTTAACGTCTAATAATTCTACGTCAAAAATCAGTGTCGCATTCGGCGGAATCACTCCACCCGCACCGCGCGCGCCATATCCCATTTCTGATGGAATAATTAAGGTACGTTTGCCACCAATCTTCATACCAGCAAAGCCTTCATCCCAACCTTGAATGACTTGACCTGCACCTAAATCAAAATCAAACGGTTGTTTTCTATCCAAGCTGCTATCAAATTTAGCGCCTTTGTGACCATCGGCTTTTTCGTCGTAAAGCCAACCAGTGTAATGCACAGTAACATGAAAACCTGGTTCAGCTTCGCGGCCTGTTCCTGGCAGTGTATCGATTTTTTGAAATGTTGTGTTATTGCTTGTCATTGTTGATTTTTCCTGTGTTGTGGTAGTTTCGGCATTGCAGGCGTTTAGCGACAATGTACACAAGCATGCCAAAAGTATTGTAGTTAGATTCATAAATTTAACCTGACTTGAATTTAAGTTTTTTGTTGAAACCGTTTTCTAAATGAAACGGTTAAAAGAAACGATATGATACCGCAAACTCCTACAAGTTCATGCACTGTTGCTACTTTCTATGGTTGTTGATGCACCCATTCGATAAGTGCATCTTGTGCATTTCTACTTGCTGCGGCTTTTGCGTGGTTAACCATCATGACCAGCACATGGCGGTGATTATTCGCATCTAGCACATAGCCAGCAATAGCGCTCACGCCATCAATTGAACCCGTTTTTAAATGCGCCCGCGCAGCGCTGGGGCTATCATTCAGGCGTTTTTTTATTGTGCCATCCTGCGCCAATATTGGTAATGATGCTAATAACTCAGGCATGATAGGACTTACATAAGCGCCTACCAATAACTGTCCAAGATGTTCGGCACTAATGCGCTCGATACGCGATAAACCTGAGCCATTTTCAATCATCAACTCATTAAATTTTAAGCCCTTGCTTGCAAGCCAAGTATTAATCGCTTCTGTACCATTTGCCTCAGTCGCGGGTGCGCCAATTTTTTCTGCCGCAAGTGTTAATAATAGTTGGCGCGCCATCAAGTTATTGCTCCACTTATTAACATCACGAATCACATAAGCTAAAGGATCAGACATTTGTTCCAATATCTTGATTGCCCCAATTGGCGTATCTTTTACTTTAAGTGACCCATTAAATTTTCCGCCAAGTTGTAACCATAGTTTCCGGAATGTGTAAAACGCATATTTTTCATCATCAAACACACTGAGCTCTAAAAAGCGCTCACCACAATCAGGTGAAAAAGTGCCATTAAAAGTGACAATTGTTTTGTTCTCTAGCGATTTAACTGTATAACCAAAGCGACTACGCCACTCGCCACATGCGCCTTGCGTGAGTTTCATGTTATTGATAATTTGCACTTCTGGCAGTTCAAACTCTTGGCTCACATTTACGCCACTTTCACTTGCTGTAAACTTAAAACTGGTGTTTCTGCCATTCACCAAAAATGCGCTCGGTTCAGCGTTATAGGCGCGCCAGATTTCATTATCAAACGTATTTCGCACGCCGACCGCCTTAGCAAAATAGCTTTTATCAATAATTAAATCGCCCTTAATTTCTTTAACGCCAGCTTGCTGCAGACTCATGAGCATGCGCCAAAAGTCCGCAGCTTTAAAGCTTGGGTCGCCATACCCTTTAATAATTAAACTACCATTTAATACCCCGTTATTCAGGTCACCTTCTCTGTAAATTTCTGTTTTCCAGCGATAACTTGGCGTCAACACATCTAGCGCGGCATTTGTTGTAACGAGTTTCATGACCGAAGCTGGATTCATGCTTTTACTGGCATTGTGACTAAGAATGGGCGTCTTACTTTCTACCGCCTGCACATATATCGCAACACTTTGCTGCGGAATACCTGCTTGCTTTAGTGCATCTGCAACCTTACTCGGCAATTCGGCCAAGCATAATGGTGAAAAAAAAGCTGAAAAAAAGCTAATTAAAAGCAGTATTTTTTGTTTATTATTTTGTTTATTTCTGGACATATTCATTTGCATGCTCTGGAAGCCGCATGAATGCTTGCTTGCAGAGCATGCTCTACCTCCTCGTGATTAATCGTGTAAGGCGGCATCAGATAAATGGTGTTGCCTATTGGGCGAATCAGCAAGTTTTTTTCTAGCGCTAACGCGTAACAATCACGTGAAAAATGTGGGTTTTGTGTCACCATATCTACGGCAAAAATCATTCCTTGCCGTCGCAAATGCTGGATTGATAAACCTTGCGCTGACAAATCGTTAAATGCCTGCATTTTGTCCCAAATAAAATCGGAGGTTTCTCTGTTTTTTTGCACAATATTTTCGGTTTCAAAAATACTCAAAGTGGCCAACGCAGCACTGCAAGCTAATGGGTTGCCTGTGTAACTATGACTATGCAAAAATCCTTTTATCGTGCTGTCGTCATAAAATGCTTGGTAGATTTCATCTTTCGTAAGTACAACCGACAGCGGCAAATAACCGCCTGTGATGCCTTTAGAAAGACAAATAAAATCGGGAACAATATCGGCTTGTTCGCAAGCAAACATCGTCCCTGTGCGCCCAAAACCCACTGCAATTTCATCGGCAATGAGATGCACTTGATATTGCGTACAAATTTCACGTGCGCGTTTTAAATAAGCAGAGTGATACATGCCCATACCAGCGGCACACTGCACTAGTGGCTCTATAATAAATGCGGCCAATGACTCATGATGTGCCGCCACATAAGTTTCTAGCGCTTCCGCACAACGCAGGGCAAATGCCTCGGCGGTCTCACCCGCCTCTGCTAATCTAAAATCCGGACTAGGCATTTGGGCAGATTGCATGAGTAACGGCGCATAAGTGTCTTTAAAAATTGTCACGTCGGTGACACCCAACGCACCAAGCGTCTCCCCGTGGTAGCTATTTTGCAGGCTAATAAACTTGATTTTATTGGTTTTTCCACTATTTCGCCAAAAATGGAAACTCATTTTAAGTGCAATTTCTGTTGCACTCGCTCCGTCACTGGCGTAAAACGCATGGCCTAAACCCGTGAGTTTGCTTAGTTTTTCTGACAGCTCTACCACAGGTTCATGCGTAAAGCCTGCCAGCATGACGTGCTCTAACTGATCTAATTGTTGCTTAATCGCATCTTTAATCCTTAGATTATTATGCCCAAATAAATTCACCCACCAGCTACTCACCGCATCTAAATAACGCTTACCATCTGTATCGTAAAGCCATACACCATCAGCGCGCGAAATTGGAATCAGTGGATACGTTTCATGCTGCTTCATCTGTGTGCAAGGGTGCCACACGGATTGCAAGCTACGGGCTAATAAATTTTGACTTTTCATTTATCAGTTATGAATACAATCTATAAAGCATATCAATCTCGTCACTCGTTTTAAGTATCTCTTTGTTTAACTCTTCTTGCTTGCGCATTGTGCTTTCTAATTGAAATGCAAATGTATCCAACTCTTTCTGAATATCTAATATATCTTGCTTGTGCAATCGTATTTCTGCTTTTGGTTTGGTAAGCAATGCGTCTCCCCTAGCTATTTTTTTATTTGCTTCATCGATAAGTTTTATGACTTCAGAATTATTTAGCTGGACTTGGCTTAAAGAATAAGCCAACTGTGTTTTTAATGTGGCGAACTTTGTAGATTCGGGTTTGAATTCCATTAGTTTCGGAATCATTAGTTCTAAAGAGTCATTTATTCGCCGATAACCTATTTCAGGAGCGTCTGATTTAGCTAAGTTAATATTAGCCAAGTAATCTTTTAAAAACGCTTCTGAATATATATTTCTAAACGCTATCAAGTCTTTCTTTATCGCCTCATCAATAGACGATATCTCTGAATTTAACTCTGCCTCAGTAAATGGTGGATTAACGTATTCAACACTCGGATTTAACCACCCATCATGTATTTTAAAGAAAAATGCCTCTGCAAAGTTTTGCTTTTGCTTTAAACAGCGCCATGCTTTGGTGCTGGCTAACAAGTCTTCTCGGGTCTTTTGAGCATGTTCCTTGGCTTGGGCCTGACCGCCGGCGGTTGGGCAGCTAGCTAGTTTTTTTGAACTTGTGTAAAAAAAGTAGTAAGACAATGATTTATATGAAACAAATGCTAAAAGCCCAATTACTACAATTTTTTTTATCATTATTTTGTGTTCCTAAATTTTAGGTTTTTAAGCTAAGGCTATGATTCGTAAACCGCTGATGAATCGTATTAAACCCTTTTAAATTTCAAGTAATTAACTCACAAAAACAGCAAAATATTTCTTAATCATAGCCAGCCTCTCGCTGATGCTTCACCCTTAAAACTATCACCAACTCTAGCAATTCATTAAATTCATACAACGCCACATAGCCTGTGTTGCCCCGTGAAATAACGAGCTCTCTAAGGGAATCTTCTTCTGTTGGCCTACCTATTTGGGGATGATTTATCAGAAGCGAAACACCATCGTCAATAACAGCAAAGGTCTCTAGGGCAGCTCCAATATCTGTTTTGATTAAAAAATCAACTAATCGCACAATATCTTGCTGCGCCACAATGTGATATGCAAGTTTAATCATGCTACTAAGAGTTATTTATATTTCTTGAGCACAAGCGGCGCAGGCGTTTGACCTTGAATTTTCGCACGAAAATAAGCATGTACTTCGTCTGCATCGTAGGCTAAACCAGTTTCATCAAAGTCTTTTTTAGCAGCTAACGCACTTTGAATAAATGCTTGGCGTTTTTCAGCTCGCTCTGCTTCTTTTGCAATTACATCTACCATAAAAGCATGTGGGCTTTTTTTGGCTTGCGCGGCCAATGCGTTAACGCGTTGTTTCAGTTCATCAGGTAATTTTAAGCTAGTGGTTGCCATGATTTTCTCCTAAAGTTTAGAGGTGTTACCAAAGTAACACTTTTTAAACCTCACGTCAAAAAATATGCGAAAAAATTAAACCCTATTGTTGTTTTGCTCCTTGAGTCTGAATATTTACTGGCCATATACAATTTACTACACATTAAAGTATGCCTGTAACACTTTGATTATATTGAATTCTGTTGACATGTTTAAATAAATCAACTATAGTGTATAACCTAAATACCATATGATTATAAGGCGAATTTAAATGCGCTACTTTTTCTTGGTTTTGCTTATATTGATCAATACGGCTTCATTGTCAGGTTGCGTTGCTGCTGCTACTTCTGCAGCAGGTATGGGTGGTTCTGCTGCCATTACGCATACCATGAACGGTATTACCTATCGCACATTTACCGCACCACAAGCCAAAGTTAGAATTGCCACGATTAGGGCTTTAGATCGCATGCAAATTAAATTAATCTCAGACAGCATGCAAGATAAAAGCAACATTAGACTTGTTACCGCAAAAAGCAGCGACCGCAAGATTGAAATCCAGCTAGAGCCCATCAGCCCCAACACCACACGCATGCGCGTGATCGCCAAAAAAAGCACTGGTTTTTTTTATGATGCGTCTACTGCTGAAGAAATCATTCAGCAAACAAAGTTTGCTTTAAGCTAAATACGACCTACTAATAATTGCGCTCGCATCAAGCCTTTTTCACAAATTCTGATTTTAATTTCATCGCACCAAAACCATCAATTTTGCAATCAATGTCGTGGTCCCCATCTACCAAGCGGATATTTTTTACTTTAGTGCCAACTTTCACAACGGATGATGAACCTTTTACTTTGAGGTCTTTGATCACAGTAATGGTATCGCCATCTTGCAATATGTTGCCATTCGCATCTCTGATCACTTTTGAGCTTTCTACGACTTCTGCACTCACCGTTTTGCCCCACTCATGGGCGCATTCAGGGCAAACATAGTTATCACCATCTTCGTAGGTATATACAGAGTTGCATTTAGCGCATGGGGGAAGTTGTGTCATGGTTTCTTTCTTAACTTTAGCGATTAAATATTCTATGGCGCGGGGTTCGGCGTACTAAAATGAATTTTCTCAATTTCCGCAAGCACTTCATCACTCAACTTTACTTCGTAAGCCGCAATATTTTCCTGCAACTGATCCATACTCGTAGCGCCGATAATGGTGCTAGTGACACACCAGCGGTGCATGACAAAACTAAGTGCAAGTTGGGTAGGTGTTAAGCCATGCGCGCATGCGAGCTTGGCATAAGCCGCACTGGCAACTGGCACGCCAGGCTTCGTGTAACGTTGCGCGTAACCTCTAAACAGCGTTACACGACCTTTAGCCTGCGCGTCATCAACATACTTACCGCTCAAATGCCCAAAGGCAAGTGGCGAATAAGCTAGCAAACTAAGTCCTTCACGATACAAAATCTCGCTAATACCAAAATCAATGGTACGGTTCATTAAATGGTAACTGTTTTGCAGCGTAGCGACGCGTGGCAAATTGTACTGTTCAGCAATACGCAGAAATTCCAAAATGCCCCAAGGTTGTTCATTACTTAAACCAATGGCGCGCACTTTGCCTTCCTGAATCAATTCTGCCAATGTTTCTAATTGCGTGTGTATGCTCACCCAAGTTTTATCATTCCCTTCTGCATCAAACTCTAGCTTAGGGTCAAACTGATATTGCCCAAATAGTGGAACATTGCGCTCTGGCCAGTGCAGTTGGTATAAATCAATATAATCTGTCTGCAGACGGTTTAGAGAATCATGAATGGCTGCACGTATATTGGTTTTGGTGAGTGAATCATCGCCATCACGAATATAATTCAGCCCGCGATTTCGCCCAGAAACCTTGCTGCCTAAAATAATTTTATCGCGCGTTTGGTTTTTTAGCCAATGTCCAATCATCGTCTCGGTGCGAGTAAAGGTTTCTGCCTTGGGCGGCACGGGGTACATTTCTGCAGTATCTATAAAATTAACACCTTGCGCTAAGGCATAATCCAATTGGTTATTAGCATCTTCCTGCGTATTTTGGTCACCAAAAGTCATGGTGCCCAAGCAGACTTTTGATACTTTTAAATTTGTTTGACCTAAATTGACGTAATCCATTTACTTAATCTCGACTCAATGCAGTATTTTATTTGCGCCCACATCAGACACCAATGTGATCTGCATGTCGGTTTTAATCTGGCCTCCAATGCTCCAAGCTGCTTCTTTGGCCGATAGCTGTAACATGTTTGTTAAGGCTAAAATTAACTCTTGGGTTAAATTCATACGCACGCTAACGCCCTCCAAACATGGCATTTCAAGCACTGGCGGTTTACCTAAAACATTAATTAATATAACACTAGTCGCTAACATTGCAGCAGCATGTACCACTTCTTTTCTAGGCTGGTAGGCTGTTGCAAAATCCATTTTTTGTAGTGTTTCTACAGCCTCAACTTCTTGCTTAAACTGTGCTACCGCTTGTTGTGGTGGAGTTTCAACTTGTATTGAGCTTGCTGTTGGCAAGTGTGTTTCTCCATTCAACAATTGCCAAAGCGATTTAGTAATGCGATTGGTTAACCATACTAAGAGCTCAGTATTATCAGCCAACCCGACGCGCAACAGCAATCTGTCTTGCTCGGCGTTATAACTTAAATTGATTTGCTGAATCACCACTTCCGGCTTGTTAAGCTCAGCCTGATTTTCCACTGTCAAGATTTACCTCTATTCATTTTTATTACATTTTTTATCATTTGCTACTTGAAAATAATTAATTTAACCCAAAATTAGAACCTACAAATTAGCAATCTAGGTGTGTGAGTGCTAAAATGCCCGATTGCCTATGTAACTCATTTTTTAAAGTAATAACCATAACATAACTTAACAGGAGAAATTGAATGAAAATTCGTCCATTACACGATCGCGTGATTGTAATACGCTCTGAAGAAGAACGCACAACCGCTTCTGGCATTGTGATTCCAGATTCTGCCACAGAAAAACCAGACCAAGGCGTGGTAAAAGCAGTTGGTAACGGCAAACGTGACGATAGCGGCAAAATCAATGCGCTAGACGTAAAAGTAGGCGACAAAGTGTTGTTTGGTAAATACGCAGGCCAAACCGTTAAGGTAGATGGCGAAGAGTTATTGGTCATGCGCGAAGAAGACATCATGGCGATTGTTGAATAATTTAAGTCGAATAATTTCGACAGAAAAATATTGTCGAGTAAAGAATTTAATCAATTTCATTTTTAAATAACATGCAAAACATCCGAGCGAATGAATAAGTAGGCGCAGAGAAGCGCAAAAACCGGAATTTACGTTGGTGTAAATGAGGATTTTTAAGCTTCGAATGCAACACCCTTATTCAGAGCGAAATGTTTTGCCACAATAGGAGAATTAACATGGCAGCAAAAGATGTTCGATTCGGCGACGAAGTCCGCCAAAAAATGACCAACGGCGTGAACATTCTCGCCAATGCAGTTAAAGTGACACTCGGTCCAAAAGGTCGCAACGTAGTATTAGAACGCTCATACGGCGCACCAACCATCACTAAAGATGGTGTTTCAGTCGCTAAAGAAATCGAATTAAAAGACAAATTCGAAAACATGGGCGCACAAATGGTAAAAGAAGTGGCTTCAAAAACTTCTGATATCGCTGGTGACGGTACAACAACTGCTACAGTTCTAGCGCAAGCGATCATCCGTGAAGGTATGAAATCTGTTGCTGCTGGTATGAACCCAATGGATTTAAAACGTGGTATCGATAAAGCTGTTGCTGCT
>JANNOS010000105.1:0-5202 GCA_031399315.1 Methylophilaceae bacterium
AATGCAGAAAGTTTCTTGAAATTGATCTGTGTCGTAGGGTGGAACTGAAATCAATTCTTCATTAGCGCTTTCTACTACACTAGAAGAAGACGTTACTAAAGCTTGTCCTGTCGCTTGCTCTGTAACAACTTCAGCCGTTGCCGCTTCTAAAGCATTTGTGGCTGAACTCGCAGAACTAGCATCATATTGCGCCCAACTTTTGGCCATTGTTTGAAGTTTTTGCGGTAACTGTGGATCGCTACCAAAATTAATGAGCACACGTTCAAGCGCTTCTTTTTTTTGCTGGGTTGTAAGCCCGATTCGTTTAGCATCCCATCCATTTAATATCTCACGAATAGCTTCTGGCCATTGTGTAGCGTGTGCAATAGTAGAATCCATGCCCTTACCAAGCAATACAGGCAATGTTTCCCAGCTATTCTTTTTTAATGTTTTTTCCCAGCGATTAATATAATTACTTTGTTCAGGTGTACTGTTTGGTAATTGTCTAAGTGCTTTTTTTATGGCACTTTCTAGGCTATCGGTAACTGGAGCACCTGCTATTTCATTATAAATAGTCAAGTAATTATCTGGCGTAGGGTCAACTTTACGCAAAGCAATTTGTTTAATTGCTTCTCGCGCAATGTTTATCGGTGCGCTAGTTTGTTGATTTTGTTTACTTGTGTTTAACATAGCATTTATTTAGTATGAACAATAAATTTACAAAGTATATTTTGCTACAAGCACAAAAAATCAAAGGCTGATAAAGAACCATATTTACCCTTTAATTCATTAAATAAACATAAATTAACATACCCTATAACCCGCATGGATATTGGCCTGCAGGGCAGTTATTTTCAATTATTTTTATGTTGATTTAGCTTTAGTGCGGAAAATTGAGGTAAAATCTCGGCTGGCGGGCCTCCCCGCATTGTAAAGTAGCCAATCTGGTCAGGGGCGGAAGCCAGCAGCCACAACTATTGAGCAAGTGCCGGGGGCAAGGCTCGCCTCCTCTTCAAAACCTATTACGCTCAAAATTGCTTTGTTGTGCAGTGCTCGCAAGCTCAATGTACAACACGTACGATTTCGCTTGCTGCGCGCTGTACGCCTCGCACTATCTTCGCTCATTACGGTTTTGACACTCTCTTAATTCCAAAATTAATTCCGTTGAAAAATCAAAAAGAACAAGGCGGAGCGCCGCAGATAGTACGTGTTTGTACAGCAAGGCGCGACAACACAGTTATTTTTGATTTAGCAATGGAATACTTAGTTGAATTGCTAGTTTTCAGCTAAAATTTAGCTTATGTCATATCAAGTGCTCGCGCGTAAATATCGCCCAAAATCTTTCGAAACCTTAGTCGGGCAAGACCACGTCGTACGGGCGCTCACCAACGCGCTTACGCAGCAGCGCTTGCACCATGCTTACTTGTTCACGGGCACGCGGGGGGTCGGCAAAACCACGCTGGCACGCATATTAGCCAAATCACTTAATTGCGAAACGGGTATCACCGCCAAACCTTGCGGCGTGTGTAACGCTTGTACGGAAATTGATCGTGGTCGTTTTGTCGATTTACTAGAAGTGGATGCCGCCAGCAATACGCAAGTCGACGCGATGCGTGACTTGTTGGATAACGCCCAATACGCGCCGACGGTTGGACGATTTAAAGTCTATATCATCGATGAAGTACACATGCTGTCGAAAAGCGCGTTTAATGCCATGCTAAAAACACTGGAAGAGCCGCCAGCGCACGTTAAATTCATCTTGGCGACGACTGACCCCCAAAAAGTGCCTGTGACGGTGCTGAGCCGCTGTTTGCAGTTTAATTTGCGACAAATGGCCAGCCCAACGATTAACGAACATTTGCAAAATGTGCTTAATCAAGAAAATATTGCGTTTGAGCTTGCAGCGCTAAATCTTATTTCACGCGCTGCCGCAGGTAGTATGCGCGACGCGCTATCACTCACCGACCAAGCCATTGCTTACGGCAATCAAAGTGTAAACGAGACAGAAGTGCGTAGCATGTTAGGTGCAATTGACCAAAACTATTTATTTGAAATCTTGCATGCTCTGCAAGCCAATGATGGCGCGAGCTTGATTGAAAAAGCCAAACAAATGGAAGCGCGCAGCATTTCATTTGAAGCAGCACTTAATGATTTAGCAAATTTATTGCACCAAATCGCCATGGCACAAACTGTGCCGCAAAGCATTGCGGATGATTTGCCAGAACGCGCTTCTTTATTAGATTTAGCACAAAAACTATCTGCCGAGACCTTACAACTTTACTACCAAATCACCTTGCTTGGGCGCAGAGATATTGGCTTAGCGCCAGATGAGTTTGCTGGCTTTACCATGACCTTATTGCGTATGCTGGCGTTTATGCCCAATGACAGCGAGAGAACGACTAAACAAATTTCTCAGCCGCATGCCATTGCAACGCAATCTGTTACAAATCAAACCGTACAAGCCAGCGCAGTAGAAACTACTGTAATTGAAAAGAAAATTGAAATTGTCAAAAACAGTGCTCCAGAAGCCGCACCAATACTGGCTCCTAGGGCAGCTATTTTAGAGGGTAATGATTCTAATAGTAATAGTTTTGATGGGAATTGGCGAAAATTAGTCGAACAAAATCTCAAGCTTGGCTTAGCACGTGCTCTCGCGCAAAATTGCGAGCTCATCGCTTATGATGATAACAGCCTCACCTTGCGCGTTGCAGAGAATCAAAAACATTTAGCGGCTGCTAATTATCAAGACAAATTATCCAGCGCGATTAATGAATATTTCGGTAAAAAAATACGCTTAAGTTTCGAAATTAGCAAAGATGCAAATACTGAAATAGTCACGCCTGCAAAGCAAATCGCGACTGAAAAAGCGATTGTGAAATCAAATGCAGAATCCGCGATTATGGAAGATAGCTTTGTGCAGGCTTTAATTCAAAATTTCGATGCGTCCATTATCCCAAATAGCATTAAACCAATTCAATAACTCATAAGGAGAAAACGATGATGAAAGGTGGCATGGGCAATATGATGAAACAAGCCCAAATGATGCAAGCCAACATGCAAAAGGCGCAAGCCGAGCTTGCCACGACCGAGGTTGAAGGCATCGCAAGTAATGGTATGGTAAAAATTACCATGACTTGCAGCAACATCGTAAAGCGCGTGGTAATTGACGATGCTGCGATGGACGACCGCGAAACGCTAGAAGACTTAATGCTGATTGCCTTAAACGACGCGAGAGCAAAAGCAGAGGCGACGTCTAACGCACGGATGAGCGGCATTATGCCTGCTGGCATGAAATTGCCTTTTTAAGCTGTCGCTGTAGAAGTAGCCGTTGAAAAATCCACCCGCTTTAGAGCAACTCATCGAATCGCTACGCTGCTTACCAGGCGTAGGCCCAAAATCCGCACTGCGCATGGCTTATCACTTACTACAGCGTGATAGAAACGGGGCGAATCGACTTGCATTATCGTTAGAAAGTGCATTACAAGTGCTTGGACATTGCACGCTTTGTAATAATTTTTCTGAATCTGAGATATGCGTCTTGTGTGATAATGAAAAGCGCGATGCCAGCCAACTATGTGTGGTGGAAATGCCAACCGATTTAATGATGATGGAGCAAACACAATCGTATACAGGCATGTATTTTGTGCTGATGGGTCGCTTGTCACCATTAGACGGCATTGGACCAAAAGAAATTAATTTAGATAAACTCATCAAACGCGCCCAAAATGGCCATGTTGCTGAAGTTATTTTGGCGACTAATTACACAGTAGAAGGTGAAGCCACTGCGCACTACATTAGCGAATTACTCAAAACTCGTAATATTATGGTAAGCCGCATCGCGCGTGGCTTGCCGATGGGTGGAGAGATTGAATACGTAGATAGCGGCACGCTATCAATGGCCTTACTCGGCCGTAAGAAGTTCTAAAAATTTATAAGTTTTAGTAGCTCGTCCGGCCTTGTTATTAAGGCATCAGCGCCCCACTCGTGTGGCTTATCCGTTACATCAATATAGCCAAATAACGCGACTATAGTTTGCATGCCTGCAGCCTTACCAGCCATAATGTCGCGCTCCGCATCACCCACATACATACAGCGCTTGGATTTAACGCCAACTTGGCTACAAGCCAATAATAACGTAGCTGGCGATGGTTTTGGTTGTGGCGCATCGTCACCACTCACCACACACGCAGCACGCTTATCTAAGCCCATGCTTTTAATCAATGGCAAAGTAAAGCGGCGTGGCTTATTAGTCACAATACCCCAATTTATTTTTTTACTTTCAATCACTTGCAACAAATCTTCTATGCCCGGTAGTAAGACTGGACTGCGCGTAAACACTTGATCATAAATACTTAAATACTCATCGCGCATGGCAATAAAATTGGTATCTGCGGGTGTGATGCCAAAACCCAAACCAATTAATCCGCGCGAACCATGAGATGCAAATGGGCGTATCGTCGCATCACTTAACGGCTTTTTGCCATGTTTTTGTAGCTGAAGATTAAGCGCGTGACCCAAATCTGGCGCGGTATCAACCAACGTTCCATCCAAATCAAAAAGTACTGTAGAAATCAATTAATCTTTTACCATATGCATCAAGTAGTTTACCGAAGTATCGCTACCCAATGAATAATGTTGCGTGATTGGGTTATAACGCATGCCGACTTGGTTATGCAACGACAAGCCTGCAGCCCTTGCCCAGCTTGCCAATTCAGAAGGTTTAATAAATTTTTCATAGTCATGTGTGCCGCGCGGCAACATGTTTAAAACGTACTCCACACCAATCACCGCAAATAAATACGCTTTTGGATTGCGATTAATCGTCGAGAAAAACACATGCCCACTGGGTTTAACAAGTTTTGCGCAAGCAGCAATCACGCTGGCTGGGTTTGGCACATGTTCTAGCATTTCTAAACAGGTCACTACGTCAAAACTCTCTGGTTGTTTTTGCGCCAATTCTTCCACGGCGATTAACTGATAATCTACCGACACACCACTTTCCAAACTGTGTAACTGCGCAACCTTAAGTGCTTTTTCACCTAAATCAATACCAGTTACTTTTGCATTTTTTTCGGCCATTGACTCACTTAAGATGCCTCCACCACAGCCAACATCAAGCACAACTTTCCCTTTTAAATTAATGGCTTGGTCAATATAATTTAAGCGCAATGGGTTAATGTCATGCAAGGGTTTAAACTCGCTGGTTTTATCCCACCACTTATG
>JANNOS010000141.1:0-10758 GCA_031399315.1 Methylophilaceae bacterium
GTTTGTTTGCAGGTTCTGGTGTTGGTAAAAGTGTGTTGCTTGGCATGATGGCACGCTATACAACAGCCGATGTGATTGTGGTTGGTCTAATCGGTGAACGTGGTCGCGAGGTGAAAGAGTTTATCGAACAAATTTTAGGCCCAGAAGGTTTGGCGCGATCAGTCGTTGTGGCAGCACCTGCCGATGCCCCAGCATTAATGCGCTTACAGGGAGCTAACTATGCAACGACCATTGCGGAGAATTTTCGCAATCAAGGCAAAAACGTTTTGCTCATCATGGATTCTTTAACACGTTTTGCCATGGCGCAACGTGAAATTGCATTAGCGATAGGCGAGCCGCCAGCGACCAAAGGTTATCCACCCTCTGTGTTTGCTAAGTTACCAGCGTTGGTAGAGCGTGTGGGCAATGGTAAGCCTGGTGAAGGTTCAATTACAGCCTTTTATACCGTGCTCACAGAAGGTGACGACCAGCAAGACCCGATTGCAGACGCCGCGCGCGCAATTTTAGATGGGCACATTGTATTAAGTCGTAGTTTGGCTGAGAGCGGGCACTATCCTGCGATTGATGTTGAACAATCGATTAGCCGCGCGATGCATAACATTACTAGTATCGAGCATCAAAAACTTGCACGTAAGCTCAAGCAGCTTAATTCACGCTATATGCGTAGTGTCGATCTGATTAATGTGGGCGCATATGAGGCGGGCAGGGATGCAGTACTGGATTTGGCCATTGCGAAACATGAAACGATAGATGCATTTTTGCAGCAAGACATTTCAGAGCGGGCTGATGTTAACGACAGCATTCAATATCTTGCGCACGTGTTGGATGAATCTAAACTGAATTAGATAATTTAATAAAGGCATGGTGGCTATGCGTTCGACTGGTGTTGTAAAAGCGTTAAAAGAAATGGCCGCTAAAGAAGTAGATTTAGCAGCAGAGGCTTTGGCAAAAGCTATAAAAGTGGCGGAAGATGCAGAAAGTAAGCACGCCATGCTGCTCCAATACCGCGAAGATTATTTGAAGAGCCAAAATAACTTAATGGAATCTGGCATGGGTGCAGAAGTGTACCGAAATTTTCAGAATTTTTTTAATAAATTAGACCAGGCTTTAAATGCACAGGGTGAGATGCTTGATTTTGCAAAAAAGCAAGTACAGGTAAAGCGCGGGGTTTGGCAAGAAACGCAACGTAAGAAACTGTCTTATGGCGTATTAGCACAACGCTCTGATAAGCGTGAACAAAAAGTACAGCAGAAGAAAGATCAAAATATGATGGATGAATTCGCTATGCGTGTGGGTAGGGTAAGACATTCATAAAGCAGTTTATTGTGTGAATGAAATTAATATTAGGAGCTTAATTATGATGCAAAATTTAACATTACCAACTTCACAGACTTTAGCGTTAGGTGCGATGGATGGTTTTAAAAATGGCGTTAGCGTAGATAAATCTAACTCGACTGCGCCAAACGCATCTTTTGAGATGATGTTAAGTAAGCAAGTAAAAGCGCACAAAGAGGCAATACATCACAAACCAGCGCAATATAAACCAGCACAGCATAAGCCAGAGCAAGGTAAGCAGAGTGACGATGACTTAATAGATACAAGTGCCTCAATAGCGCAGATGGTAGGTGATGCGAAAGCATTGCTTGCTACTGATGATGGTAGCGAGAGTCTGATGTTAGGTGCGCAAGTAGAGGAAGAAGTGGCTAATAGTTCGCTGATAAACGCAGAAAATCCAACATTTTCACCAGAAGTCCTAGCGCTTGCTTTAGCACCTAGTGTAGCGCCAGTAATAAAAGTAAATAAGATTGCAGCAGGGAATGCTAAAGAAAACCAATCCCTTAAGGTCGATGGGTCTGTTACATCGACTAGAGAGATGATTTTAGCTAAGGCATTGTCTGAATTTAATAATACTCAAATCAAAACCTCACCATCAGATCAAACTAATAATGCGCCATCAAATTTGCCTATTACGACACAAAATGATGCAGGTGTGAGTCAGCTAAATTTAGATGCAGATGACACTGGCGCACAGCAGGATCATCTGCTTTGGGCATCAGTAACCACAGCTAAACCAAGTCAAAATAGTGACTTGGTAAATGGTAATGCGTTACTTAATCTAGCTAAAGATACAGGGATTAAAGCTGTAGATACTCCTAAGTTATCAGATATTGTAAATAATTTGGCTATACCTACAAACCAACAAAATCAAGCTTTGCAGTCAAATTCAGTTTCACCGTTGCATCAATTAGGTAATGGTAATCAAATTAATGCATATCCAGGTAAGACTGGTTGGGATCAAGCCATTAGCCAAAAAGTAGTTTGGATGGTGGGTGCTGCAGAACAATCTGCAACATTAACGCTTAATCCGCCTGATTTGGGGCCTTTGCAAGTGGTGATTAGTGTACGCAATGATATGGCAGATACTACATTTATTTCTGGCAATGCAGAAGTAAGGCAAGCTTTGCAAGATGGCATGGCTAATTTGCGCGAAAAAATGGCTGAATCAGGCATTCAATTAGGCCAAGCCAATGTGAATTCAGGTGACCGTCCCCAGCAAGAGTTTCAGCAGGCCATTTTAAATCAAAAATCGTCCGAATTTAGTGGGACCGATTCCATGCTGCCGACAGAAACAACAACGCAGAAAAGTAGTGTAAGCCGCATTAATAATGGGCTAGTTGATACCTTTGCCTAGTTTAAAGGGTCTTGAACTAACTAGTGGTGTAAGCTGAGTAGTGCTACGGACAAGGTTATCTATACGATAAAGCTGTGCTAATTGCAGCGTTTGAGCGCAAGTATATGCAAGCTGAAATTAGAACTAAAAAGTTAGCACTATATTCAAGCTGCTCGGTAAAGGTGTTGAAAAGCAAAAAACTAGATTGCCGCGTCACTATAGTTTCTAGTAATCAAGTTCCTCGCAATGACCGAAACTTTGTCACTGCGAGCGCTTTTAGCGCGGGGCAGTCCAGCTAAACGCATCAAAACCCACAAATATTTGTTCAACACCCTAACTGAAAAGTTAGCACTATATAAATCATTTTAAGTTTTCTAAGAAACCCTATTCTGGCATGCACTTCTGTATATTTTTGAAAGCAGAAGTTTCAATTTAACCCCTTTTTGCCTCTCTTATTCAAGCATATTAGCGTGCCATTTCTTCCCATAATAGAGTCACTAATAACGGCGATTTTCGCTTGTAAGCGGTATATTCAATATGGAAAGGCAATAATATGGCACAAGATCCTAAAGCTAAAGAAGCAGAAGTCGCTGGCGAAGCAGCTCCTCCAAAATCTAAGAAAAAACTCATTATTATTATTGTGGCAGTAATGGTTTTATTAGCTGGAGCTGGCGGTGGTTGGTATTTTATGAAATCTAAAGAGGCGCATAAAAAGCTTACTAAGCATGGACAAGTGCAAGAAGAAGCCGCGGCTGAAGAAGAGGGCGAAGGCGGTCATGGCGCAGGTGCCCCAGTATTTTTGACATTAGAGACATTTACTGTGAATTTACAGCCAGATCCTGATGAAAAATTTTTGCAATTAGATGTTTCTATACAAGTAAAAAAACCTGAAGAGGCTGAAGCTTTAAAAGGACAAATGCCTGCTATTCGTAATCGATTGCTAATGCTGCTAACAAGTAAGCAAGCCAGCCAAATTTCCACGATGGAAGGTAAGCAAGAACTGAGCAATGAAATATTGCTTGAGGTGAATAAGCCGTTTAGCGAGCACGGAAAACCGCAAAAAGTAACAGGGGTGTTTTTTACTTCATTTGTGATTCAGTAATCTCATAAACGCATTATTGGTTAATCAATGCATGGCTGTTATCAACTTTAGTAGAGAAGAATTTTAAATGGCCGATAAATTTTTATCACAAGACGAAGTAGATGCCTTACTAAAAGGCGTTGACGGCGAAGCTGATGAATCGAAGCCAGAGGCTGATAAGGATGCCGTACGTGATTACAACATGGCGACGCAAGAGCGTATTGTGCGCGGGCGTATGCCAACGCTTGAGATTATTAACGAGCGATTTGCGCGTTTAGCTCGCATTGAATTATTCAATTTTCTGCGCCGTACGGTTGAAATCTCTGTTGGGCCAGTACGCATCATCAAATATAGCGATTTTATTCGTAATTTAGTCGTGCCAACCAATCTTAATTTAATCCAGATGAAGCCTTTGAGAGGCAATGCGCTCATGGTGTTTGATCCAAATCTGGTGTTTTTGGTTGTAGATAACATGTTTGGTGGGGATGGCCGTTTTCATACACGTATCGAAGGCCGCGATTTTACCCAAACCGAGCAACGTATTATTCAACGTATCCTTAATATTGTTTTTGAAACCTACTCAAAGTCATGGGAGCCAGTCTACCCTGTTGAGTTTGAATATATGCGGTCAGAAATGAATACGCAGTTTGCTAACATCGCTACACCAAATGAAGTGGTTGTGGCGATTACTTTTACAGTTGAATTGGGCTCTTCGAATGGCGAGATTCATTTTTGCTTCCCTTACTCGATGTTAGAGCCGATTCGTGACATTTTAACTTCACCATTGCAAGGCGAAGTGTTAGGCACTGATAAGCGCTGGGTAAAACTGATGACGCAGCAAGTTCAGGCAGCTGAGATAGAAATCGTAGCAGACTTAGCCAAAACAAAAATGCAATTAAGTGAAGTGCTAAATATGAAAGCGGGTGATGTTATTCCACTTAAAATTAGCGAAGAGATAGAAGGGCAAGTGGATGGGATTCCCGTCATGCTTTGTAAATATGGACTATTTAATGGTCAATATGCGCTTCGCGTAGAAAAGCTTTTGAGGTCAAACTCAACCGAATATATTAAAGGAGAAAATTATGGCGAATGATGCTGCGGAAGAGCAAGTTCAAGAGCCTGTTGCCGAAGAATCTGTTACTGAGGATGCTTTAACTGAAGATGATTGGGGTGCCGCGATGGCTGAGCAATCGGTTGCTGAGGCCTCTGTTTTGCAAACCAGTCAAGTTGAGCAAGCGCAAGTTTTTACGGAATTTACGCCAAAAAATAAATTGAACGAAACGCAAAATGACATCGATTTTATTCTAGATATTCCAGTTCAACTTACGGTTGAATTGGGGCGCACTAAAATCGCCATTAAAAACTTGTTGCAGCTTGCTCAAGGCTCAGTGGTTGAGCTTGATGGCATGGCAGGCGAACCGATGGATGTTCTCGTCAATGGTTGCTTGATTGCGCAAGGCGAGGTGGTAGTGGTGAATGATAAATTCGGCATTCGCTTAACCGATATCATCACGCCAGCAGAACGTATTCGCAAAATTAATAAGTAAGACTAATAATTAAGTTTCGGAAAGCTTTAATGAAATATATTGCGAAAAGGTTGCTAAGTTTTAATCTGCTGATAAGTTTTTTTCTCTTGTCTAGCAATGTTTGGGCTGGAGCGGATGTTGGTAGTTCGCCCTCATCTGCTGGTATTTTTAAGATGATATCTGGGCTTGCAATTGTGTTGGCGGTTATGGCAGCAGTTGCTTGGGCAATCAAACGTGTGCTGCCCAATATTAGTAACAATCAGCATTCTGTCGCGCGCGTGATTAGCAGTGTGAGCGTGGGTTCACGTGAACGTGTGGTCGTGGTACAAGTGGCAGATCGTTGGATCGTGGTAGGGGTTGCACCAGGACAGGTGAATGGAATCGCCAACTTAGATGTAGCTAGCCAGCAAGCTTTAGAAGACACTACTAATAATCATGGCAGTGCTAATTTAAGTGGGATCTCACAAGCATTTGCGACATCTTTTTCACCTTCATTTTCTCAGTGGTTGCAAAAATCGACTGCTAAATTCGTTAACAATAAATCTGGCCAAAAAATGAATAAAGATAAAAATGAAAAAGAATAAATTAAAAACATCAGTCACTGATTTATCTCTTAGAGTTTTTATTGTTGGTGGCTTGCTACTTTTTGTGGGTATTTTAGTGTTGCCAACATCTGCGTTTGCAGAGAGTGGCTTACCCTTGGTGAACGCAAGCCCAAGTGCTGGCGGTGGGCAGGATTACACACTCAGTCTGCAAACGCTTATTCTGTTAACTTCACTCACTTTTTTACCTGCTGCATTGCTAATGATGACTGGCTTTACACGTATTATTATCGTGCTGTCATTGCTGCGTCAGGCGCTTGGCACACAGTCCGCACCACCAAATCAAGTCATGGTTGGCTTAGCGTTATTCCTCACTTTTTTTGTGATGAGCCCAGTCATCGATAAAATTTACGCTGATGCTTATCAACCGCTTTCAGAGAACAAAATCACCATGCAGCAAGCAATGGATAAAGGCGCCCAGCCCCTTAAAGAATTTATGATGAAACAAACCCGTGAAGGTGACTTGGCTTTGTTTGTAAAAATGGCCAGAATTGAAAAAATTGAAACACCAGAGCAAGTGCCTTTGCGTGTGTTAGTGCCTGCATTTATGACAAGTGAATTAAAAACGGCTTTTCAGATTGGCTTTGCCATATTTATTCCTTTTTTGATTATTGATATGGTGGTTGCCAGCATATTGATGGCGATGGGGATGATGATGGTTTCGCCTTCAATCGTATCACTACCATTTAAGTTGATGTTATTTGTATTGGTGGATGGCTGGCAACTATTGTTAGGTTCATTGGTAGAAAGTTTTTATTAATTTCATGCGCATTCAAAACGATACGTTGTTGTGCCTTCTTGCCGCACTCATTGTACTGTCATTGTCGGCACGCCTCGTCTCCTTTTGAATGTGCATGAAACCACTATTTTGATTTAAAGGAAATAAAAAATGACCCCAGAAAGCGTAATGACACTTGGCCGCGATGCAATGCAAGTTACCTTGATGGTAGCAGCGCCAGTACTGTTAGTAATTCTAGTCATTGGGTTGGTCGTGAGCATATTTCAGGCGGCAACTCAAATTAATGAGGCGACTCTATCGTTTATACCTAAACTCGTAGGCGTTTTTATTGTGCTGATGTTTGCAGGGCAATGGATGCTAACGACGATGGTAGATTATATGCACTTGGTGTTTACTAGTATTCCAGCTATGGCTGGCTAACGTGAGCTCTAGCTGACTTTAAAATTGATGATATAAAATGGTTTCTGTTAGCAGCGCATATCTACAGGAATGGATTATTGGCCTAATTTGGCCTTTAGTAAGGGTGTTGGGCGTGGTTGCAGCAGCGCCGTTATTCAGCCATAGCGCAATACCAAAAAGAGTTAAGCTCGGTATAGGGATTATGCTCACGCTTATTATCATACCCACCTTGCCCCCGATGCCACAATTCGAAATATATTCATTCCAAGGTCTGCAAATATTAATACAACAGCTTGTGATTGGAATAGCCATTGGTTTTAGCATGCGTTTAGTATTTTCAGCGGTAGATTTGGCAGGCCAGCTTATTGGTATGTCGATGGGGCTTGGTTTCGCCACGTTTTTTGATCATCAATCACAAGGCCAAAGTGCTGCGGTGAATCAATTTTTAATGTTGCTCTCGATGCTGATTTTTTTAAGTCTTGATGGGCACTTAATGATCGTAACAGCCATCGCCAATAGCTTTATATCAATGCCAATTGGCAGTGGAGGAATCAACCCCATGAAAATTGCCATGTGGGGCGAAACGATTTTTAGAGTAGGTCTGTTGCTTGCATTGCCTGCGGTTACAGCGTTGCTTATCACTAATATGGCATTGGGAATACTCACTAGAACGGCGCCTCAGCTTAATTTGTTTGCGATTGGCTTTCCGCTGACGCTGACTGTGGGCTTTGTTGTACTGGCGCTATCGTTACCAGGAATGCTTAGACCAATTGAAAACTTTATCGAACAAGCGGTAAGCAATATGCATCAAGTGGCAGTTCCAACAAAGTCAAGAACGCCATTGCTGACCCCAAATGATTCTTTACAGTGGCCATAACGCTTCACTTGCGCATCCATAATATGCCCTGTTAATTTTTAATCCAGAAAATATCAATCATTGCTTCTAATCATTACTGAGGTTCATTAATAACTTTACTAACTTAACAGCTAATAACGAGCTAAAGGGGTCAGCATCGATTTGTTTTTAATGCAAGTGCCAGTGTAAAAACACAAACTTGATTCTGGATTTTAATTAGGCGTTGAAGATGGAATATAAAGCAAATATTAAATCGAAGCTGACCCCTTTAATTTCTTTAATTTCCTTTAATTTCCTTTAATTTCACTTTAATTCCTTTAATTCGTTTTTTAAAGTGGAAGGCAGAATAAAAACCATTTAAAATCGAAAATAATCTGAGTGAGAGCGAAGTTGTTTTTGCTAATAGCGCTCTCAAGCTTGCCTGTGCTAATTGAGCAAGAGTTTGTTTTAGGTATGTAAATAACCCGAAAATATGAAAGGATTCAGTCATGTCGTACAACAAAAATAATGTTTGGATTGAAGATGTAACGGGCTTTATAGACTTTACTCGAACTGGGTTTATGAGTAGCCAAATTAAGCCGACATACAAAATACTAGCAGAGGGTGATTCATGGTTTCATATTGGCGGGCATACTGGGTTTGGTAATGTAAGAAACTTGATTGATGGCGTGTGTTTTAATAACCATCACACATTGTTGCTTAACATGGCGTTAAGTGGCGACACGATGAGTAACATGGCTAACAATATTACATCACCAATATTTTTTAGAATGCTCAAAACCTATAACTGGGATGGATTGCTTTTAAGTGCAGGCGGAAATGATTTGATTGATGTATTAACGTCAGAGATGCAATACAAATTTAAAGGCAAAGTGTTATCGATTATTCAATCCTCAGACAACAATACCAATTACCAGAACTACATAAATCAAGCGCATTTAGATTTATTTAGTCAATGCCTGCTCACACATTATCAGCGATTTATTGATTACAAAGCTAAAACTAAAAGTAAAGATAAGCCAGTATTTTTGCATGTATATGATTACCCAACACCAAGAAACTCACCTGCAAAATTCTTAAAAGTAACTAAAGGCCCGTGGGTTTATAAAGCACTTAGGTTAAAAGGTGTACCACCTGAATTTTGGCAAAATATAACAGACCACATATTTAATGAACTTGCGAAAACTCTGTTGCAGTTTAACGGCACTAACAACTTTCATGTGATAGATACGCGTGGATTGCTTACACGTGCAATCGCAGGAGAAAAAGGTAGCAGTAACGATTGGCTAAATGAAATTCACCCTAATTCAAAAGGGATTGAAAAGCTCTGTAACAAAATTAATTCAGTACTTAAACCATTTTTTTAAAATATTTACGGAGAACAACATCAACGACTAAAGCGACTAAAGGGGTCAGCATCGACTTGTCTTATCGTTCCAATCATTAAAATAAAACCAATGCTGACCCCCCTTAATTTTTTACAACTAAACCTTAAAAAATCGTAAGATTAAATATATTGAAATAGAGACAAACTGGTGGTCGCTACAAACGATTTTTGTGCAGCTTCCATAATGGTTTGTTGTTTCGATAAGTCTGAAAGTGCTGCGGTGTAATCAAGGTCTTCTAAATCAGAAAGTGATTTACTGTATTGTAATGCACGGTCAGAGCCAGCATTGTCAAGCGCGTCGAGTTCGTTTAATTTAGAGCCAACGTTTGCGCGTATCGTCAAAACGTTGTCTAGTGTCCCCAGTAAACTGGTAATAGCCGTAGCTAAACCTGCTTCAAAAGTGGCACGTGTAGTCGCATCAGTAATAGGGGTGTTAAGCAAAGTCACAAGGTTGCTTAATGTGGTAAATACGTCATTGCCACCTGCTTGAAACACGCTATCGCCAGTGACATTTACGGCCATTGCACGTTGAGCATCTACTTGCAGTGATTGCTGATTACTATCGCCAACATAAGTTGCGCCTGTAACGGTAGCGTTGAATGGTTTGGTATCTGTTTTATAACCTGCATACAAGTAGTTGCCAGAAGAGTCTTGCGTATTTGCAAGGCCAATCAGTGCTTGTAAAGAACCGCTTAATTCAGATGCAATAAAGCCTCTTTCCTGATTTGAAAAGCTCGCATTTCCTGCGCCAACGAGTGATGACTGCGCAGATAGAATGAGGCTTGTAACGCTCTCTAAACTAGATTCTACGGTGTTAAGTTTAAGTTGTGCGGTTTGGCGCGTTGCAGCGAATGATTTATTTACTTCTTGCGCATGTGATATTTCTAAGGCTTGTGTTGCAGCAATTGGGTCATCAGAAGGCAATGCAATACGCTTACCAGTAGAAATCTGCTGCGATAGCTTGCTTTGTTCTGCTTGCAGCGAGCTGAGCTTAGAAATGCCGCTTTGGTAAATGGTATTAGTGCTGATGCGCATGGTTTACTTCCTTTAATATTTCACTTTACTTCTGTAACTGCTGAACTTGCTGTAACTACTGACCTAATTGCAGTAACACATCAAATAGTTGGCTAGCAATTTGCATCATTTTGCCAGCGGCTTGATACGCTTGCTGGTAGCGTAGTAAGTTCGCTGCTTCTTCATCTAAATTGACGCCAGATTCTTCTTGTACCGCCGTGGTTGCTTGTTCTAAGACTTTTTCTTCTGCTGCGCCAATGACTTTTAATTCACGCGCTTTGTTACCAATGGTATTAACAAGCTGACCTAACGCATCAGAATAGCTGGTTTTGCTGTTGTTTAAAGTGCCTTGTGATTGCAAGCCAGCCAATAATAAGCCGTTGCGATTATCCCCAGGGCTATTGCTGGAATTTGGGGAAATTGTGAATTGGTCGCCATTTGTGGGTGTACCTGAGATAGAAAAACTTAATCCGCCAACAGTAA
>JANNOS010000142.1:0-13187 GCA_031399315.1 Methylophilaceae bacterium
ATACTGTTGGATTATTCAATCTAAAATTTAAGACTAATGCAGATTACGATTGGCTAATTAGAGTTTTTAGAAGTAGCACAACCTGCACTTGGTTTGATCGTATTATTTCATTATTTAGTTTAGGTGGAATGCACGGGCAGAATCCAACTTTACTAGCACAGGAGCACAAGTCAGTTAGGCTGCAATATATGTCTAAAACCAAGCTATTTTTTGGTGACATAATTAGCAGAGTTAAGCATCGATGGCATCGTCACTTTATGGCTTACCCATTAGGGGCGGCTACGCTAACTAGCATGCCTAGTTTGACTAACGCTAATGACTTAAAAAAAACTAGTGTTGATATATGCATTGCAACATACAAACGGCCAGAACTGCTAAAAAAACTATTAACCTCTCTATCAGTACAATCAAATATAAATACAGCTAATGTCAGAATTATTATCATAGACAATGATAATGAAAAATCAGCTGAAGGAACCGTTAAAAGCTTTTTTTCCGACAAAAAACTAACCTATATTTATGATGTGCAACCACAGAAAAACATCTCTCTAACCCGTAATAAGGCACTTGAGTATGCAACTGCAGATTATGTAGCCTTTATAGATGATGATGAATGGGCGGCAAATGACTGGCTAAGTATATTATTAGCCACGAGCCAAACATACAATGCGGATGTTGTTTTTGGTTTAGTAACTCCAGTATTTCCAAAAGATGCCCCTAATTGGGTAAGCTCTGGGGAGTTCTTTAAGCAACAGGGAACTAAAACAGGTGACTTAAGACAATATGGAGCATCAAATAACACTTTGATCCGAGTTTCAGAAAAAATAAAACCTTTGCTACATTTTGATGCAAACTTCGGCTTAACTGGTGGAGAAGATACTGATTTATTTTATCGCTTGTATTTAAATGGCGCAAAGCTAATATCTTGCCAAGAAGCTGTTGTTTTCGACAGTATACCGAATGAGCGAATGACAATTAACTGGCTAATAAAAAGATCTCTTAGGGTCGGACAAGTTTATGCAAAAATACTAAATAAAGATAAACCTCTTTATAAAATAATCATATTTTTTATTCATCGATTTACCTATTTACTACTTGCATGTATTGTTTTTATTTTTACTCTAATAATGGGCAAAGCTAGGTGGGTTAGGGCATTGTGTAAAATAATGACAAATGCTGGTCAGTTAAGTACATTGTTTACTAATAAACTATATCAAGAATATAAATAACAAATTATTAATCACAAACAACACAAATATTTATAGAGTTACTAATATAAAAAAGATTGAAAATAAATGAAAAGTTTGATTAACCAAATATTTACGCACGAATCACTGTCAGAGAATCCACCAGTATTATTAGATATTGGAGCATCTGGCAGTTTACCCAAGCAATGGGAAATGATAGCGCCTTATAGTATATGTATTGCATTTGATGCAGATGAGCGTGATTTTGTAGTAGAAGAATCTGAAGGCAAAGAATGTAAAAAACTTTACTCGTTGAATCGCATAGTTGCACCACAACCTTCAGATGGACTTGATTTTTACCTGACTAAATCTCCATACTGTTCAAGTGCATTGCAACCAAACATCGAGGCATTAGAGCGCTGGGATTTTCAGCATTTATTTCAAGTTGAAAGAAGTATCAAACTACCAGCTGTTGATTTAAACACAGTACTAAAACAAATCAATGTCGACAGAATTGACTGGTACAAAACAGATAGCCAAGGTACAGATTTAAGAATATTTAAATCGCTACCCGATGAGCTCACCAACAGAATCATTGTTGCTGATTTTGAACCCGGTATTCTAGATGCCTACATTGGTGAAGATAAGCTACATGAAATAATGGCGCATATGGAAAGTAAGCCGTTTTGGGTTTCGCATATGGAAGTAAAAGGGCCATACAGAGTTCATCAAAATGACTTGCAAAAAATGGATTACTTCCAGCAAAGGGGTATGCGTACTTTGCTAAAAACTTCACCTGGATGGTGTGAGATAGATTACTTCAATAGCTTTGAAGCTGAGAATCTAACAATACGTGAATATTTATTAGGCTGGGTATTTGCAACCATTAAGCAGCAGCACGGTTTTGCAATGCGTATTGCAACATTAGGTGAGCAGCGTTTTGAACATGTACTATTTACTGAATTATATGCATTTTCAAAAAGTAAAATTACTTTTAGTAGCCTAGAGTTAGCGTACGTTAAATTAAGAAGGCTCGCTGCTAGGTTGCTAGGGCGGCCATAATAAATGGTATTATTTTAATTAATTACATCAAAATTAATCTCTCATGTATGAAAATTACGCTCATTAACAACTTAAAAGAATTTGTAAAAGAATTTCCACTAGTTGCAATGGCATATAGGCTAATAAGAGACAATTTGCAGTTGCTCAGAGCTCCTAAAGAAACCCCCCTTGGGTTCAAATTAGTTGGTCATTATGAAATGGAGCAAGGATTATTTGAGCCAAAAGAGACTGAATTAATCAAGAAAATTTTGAAAAAGGTAGATATTCTTATTAATGTTGGCGCCAACATCGGATACTACTGTTGCATAGCTCTAAAATTAAATAAATATGTCGTTGCATTTGAACCTATCCCACTAAATCTTCAATATCTCCTCAAGAATTTAAAGGCCAACAATTGGGAAGAGCATATTGAAATTTTTCCTTTAGCCCTGAGCAATAAGATAGGTATTATAGAAATTTATGGTGGTGGGACAATGGCTTCCCTAGTTAAAGGATGGGGGCAGAGCACTCTAAAACAAATAGTCACTTTGGTTCCGACCTCAACTATGGATATAGTTTTAAACTCAAGATTTCAAGATCAGAGGTGTCTTATACTTGTCGATATAGAAGGTGCTGAGAAACTCATGCTTGAGGGTGCTAGTACTTTACTTTGTGCCAAACCAAAACATATATGGATGGTAGAAATATCAATTTCAGAACATCAACCAAATGGTATTAATATAAATCCAAATTTATTAGCGACTTTTCAGTTGTTTTGGGATAAGGGCTATGAAGCATGGACTGCGGATAATCAAGGCCGCCAAATTTTTCCTGAAGAAATAGAAAGTATAATAAAAAACACAACAGATACCCTTCTTACACACAACTTTCTATTCATCGAGAAAGGGGGAAAAGCAGAACTACTAGATGACTAGAAAATAGTGCTGAAACATTTATTTTAAAAATAATCTAGTAAGTTCAATTACAAAAAATATGAGGTATTGTTTACCAAGAGTTAGAGGTAAAGGCTCTGGCCTAGGAAACGAGCTAATTACTTGGTCGCGTGCATTTCTTATGGCACAAGTATTAGAGATAAAAGCTTTATCACCTGCATTTGGACGCAATAGTAGAAAATATTGGCGGCATTTCGAAAGCCCCAGATATGATTGGCTATTACAACGTGCCCTTTGTGCAACGCTTCCAGTCATTGAGTTCCGCGAAAAAGATTATTTGGACTATGGTGGTGGCGATGTTTTGCAATCATTCCGAGCATTTGCTGAGGCAAAGCGATTGTTTGATCGTAGCACTTACTTAGTGACAACCGAAGGCATGTGGGGCGGTTATTACCACATTCAAAGTGCCCGCGATTTTGTATTTTCCACACTTTATAATAGCCGTTACGCGGCGAAAAACCTGATTAAAGTACAGCAAATGTTATCACCAAATAAAATAACTGTTGGTATGCATGTACGCCTTGGTGATTTTGCGCAACCTAAAGAGCCTGCAGACTACCGTGGAAAATTCAATATTGCACTTCCGCTAAGTTGGTATATCAATATTGGCAAACATATTCAAAAGCGCTATGGTGATGGGGTTCAGTTTTTAATTGCTTCAGACGGCACCCCAGAACAATTAAAGCCATTAACAGATAATTTTAATTGTGTTTTAACTACCGATATTAAAGACTCAGATTGCTCTGATATATTAGCGCTAGCAAAAGCTGATTTATTGGTTTGTTCTGTGTCATCTTTTAGTGCAATATCAGCTTTTCTGTCTGACTCTCCCTATATCTGGTATGAACCTCAATTACAAGCTCATAGCGAAGGCTATTATTCAATTTGGGGGCACGAGCCTAACCAACAAAAGCAAAACAGCCCAACCATGAAAGCAATTGATAAATGGCAGAATAACAGTTTACTAATTCCTAAAGGTTGGCCTATTGGCGAAAGTGGGGGAATACCTGAAAAAATATTTGATTATATTAACAACCAAAGCTATAGAAAATGTAGAAGCTATGAAGCCGATCTTATTATGTATGGTGTTTTACCAAAAAGTTTAACTTAAGGATACATAAATATGAAAGTTTTAGAACGTAGTTATAACCAACAGGCAGCGCATGAAAGTACTATGGAGATGTCCTCAAGATATACCAAGAAAGATGAATGTGTAAGTTACTAAGAGCTTCACAAGTAATGTAAATTCTCTCTACGTAATTTAAATATTATCAACATATAACTTTGAAAAATATGATTTATGAATAAGCCAAATTACTTTACTTTTTTAGGTAGACCCGATGGCTTGGGTAACAGAATAGAGGAATTAATAAAAATTGAGGTTATTTGTAATCTAAAAAATCTAAAATGTGAATATGTATGGCTTAACAAATTTAAAAATCGTTCATATGATATTTTACTATATAGTGAAAATATTGAAATATTATCAGGTGATAACTTCACTCCAAATTATAAAATTAAAAGTTTTTCAGAATTTGAAGTTTCTTATGATCAAAAAGAAATCTTACTTGCAGCAAAAAATATACGTCCAAAATTTAAAATTAGATTCAAAGATAACATAAGCCCAGTTGCGGTACACATTCGCGCATCTGATCGAGTTGGACGTAATCACCCCCATTTTATGAAAGATGAAAAGGAATTACAAAGTTACTTATCTGAAATAATTCAGATATTAAATAATAGAAAACCCAAGCATGTTTTTGTTTGTTCTGAAAGTAAACGATGTAAAGATGTTTTTGTTAGTTACCTTGATAAAGAAATCAGCATTGTCGAGCCTATAATATTTGATAATGTATTCCAAAGTGAGTATGTTGATTTCTTTGCATTAACTCTTTGCAGTGAAATTTGGATGGCATCCCGGTTTTCGTCATTTTCTATTACCGCTTCGTTGGTTGGCAACATACCAATAATTAGTTTTGTCAATGATGCTGAAGTCAAGAATACATATAAGGCTAAATTTCAATATCTACCGAAGACGGGAAAAGTAATAGTTCAAGACAAGCTAATTGAATTTAGTTTTGCCAGAAAGATAAAAAATTTAATTCATAAAATAATTTAAATTAATTAACTGCTAATTTTTTATTTGCGTTTGCTTCGTAAAACCCACTAGATGAGTAACACTGTTAATCCTATTAATGCAATTTATAAATTGTTTAATTTTAAACTTGAATTTTTTGAAATTCCTAACAACATAATTTTTTGAAATTGGGTACATTTCTGGATAATACATATAATTTATAGGCGTAAATCCAGCCTGAGATAATGTAAGATTTAGGGAGGATGGCGTAAAAAAATGAACATGCGAAGGAGTTTCGTAAGCATTTGTTGTGCGCTCGTTTTTTGACCCTAATGGAGTTGATAAAAAAAGCATTCCATTTGAAACCAGAGACGAGCGCAAAGTTTTTAAGACTGATATTGGGTCATCTAAATGCTCAATAACTTCTATCATATAAATAAAATTTATTCCATTAGGGATATCTTCAATATTTTTTAGTTGAACTAATCCGTACTTCTCATATAAACCTTTACATAATGGATTCGGTTCTAGACAGAAAATGGTACATCCATCTCCTAACTCTTGCTTAAATGTTCTAGATATATGTGCGTTACCTGCACCAAAATCAAGAAAAACTATTGGGAGTGATACATCTTTCAAATAACTTTTAAACAGGTTTAAAAGCCTAATATTTCGTTCATTAAAAGACTTTATAGACTCGTCAGACTCTGTCTCAATATCTTCTTCACGTGCGCAAACGCCTTGTGCTTCTTTTAATATTGGGGTGAAAAAATGACCACACTTTTTGTTTGTGCATTCATAAATTTTTCGGCTATGCTTAGATATAAAAATGAAAACCGACTCTGATTTACAGATTGGGCAATTATAAAAAAATTGTTCTTTGTCTTCGCTCATCTATTTTTAAAATTTCATTGCCATTTATTTTTGATTCATATCGAATTATTGTAGTTTATTTAAGTTACTAATGTATATTTACATACCTACTCAATATATTATATTTTTATCTAACAATATATAGGCTATTAACAAAACTATTAACCTGACGAATTCTATGCACGCTATTTCCAAGATTATTGTTTTTATGCTTGCTGGGTTTCTACTTATTGCAGCCTCTCAAAATATAAATCCAATACCACTTATTGATATTGCTACCAATCCAAAAGGGTTGGCGGTGCCAAAATCATTTCTTGGTTTACATCTTAACAGGTGGAACAATAATACCGACCTGGGACTTGGCGATCTACCCATGCCTGGCGAAGTAAACGTAATTAATGGTGCGGCGTATTTCACAAGTAGAAATGGCCACACTTTCTACCATTATCGTAGTGGTGTAAAAGTAAAATTGGTTGGAATGGGCGCTGGCGGCAAAGATTTTGAAACTACAATCTCCACACTAGAAACGCCTTCTGGGCAACATCCTACGGTAGCTAAACTGTCAACAGCGCCGCCTAAATTAGGGCAGAGCGTAATCAAATATCCAACGCATATCCCTAAATTTGGCTACGGTGCTGTTCGCTCTCACGATAGTGGCATTAATTGGGCTACGCTAAATACCGCAGATGGTGAATTTAATACTAAACTAATGTCTGCTTGGGTTGCACGCCATGCGGGTAAAAAATTAATGTTTACTATGTCAGGCACGCCTGAGTGGCTTGCCGCATCAAATATTACGCCAACATCACGCTCAGTAAACAGTAATGTAGCAACAATCAATCATTCAGCCTTATCATTCCCAATACCTATTGGCAGTAAAATTAAAATTAGAAACTGCAAGAATATTGCGCTTAATGGTGAATGGGTCATTAGCGCATCTACTGCTACATCTACCAGCTTTAAAGTAATTACAACAAATGAAGCCTCTATTACCGATACCATAACAGAACTTCTACTAGCCAGTAACGCTGGTGGCTATGGATACATGAACCCGCCCAAAGATTTTACTAAAGTTAATACATTTGTTACTTGGCTGATGAAAAATTATGGCAAAAATATTGACTGGATTGAAGGACCGAACGAGGCAAATTCAGGCCGCACACCCAAAGGTGAAATTTGGTACACCCAAGGCCAAGGCTTATGGTGGGCAGGGTCTTTTGACCAACTTGGTGAAATAATGCGCAGAGTTAATGTATCTGCTAAAGCAATTAAACCTGATGTGCAAATTGGTGCGCCATCAATTACCGGTCTACATAAAGGGCAACCTATTAACCAAAGCCCCAGCAACCGCGCAAATGGCTACCAATTGCTAAGTGCGGGCGATGGCGCAGGTGGAAAATTAATTGATTGGGTAGACTTTGTGCCTTTTCACGTTTACGGTCTTGGTACCGACCGAAAACTTTCTGGATTAAGCCAGTGGACGCTTTACGACACACTTTTTTATCTTAAGGATATGTTAAAAAGCCCTGAAATAAATAAACCTAATATCGCTATATATATGACCGAGGGCGGTTTTGAACATTACGGTGACTATAAAAGCCCCGCAAAAAAATATTTCGATTCCTTATCTGCTAAGCAACAAGCCAATGAAATATTCAAAATAGCAGCGATATATGCTGGATTTGGGGTGAAAGGCTTTTATCCCTACATGAATGGTTTCTTAGGCGATTTTGAAACAAAACCAGAAATTGCTGCCACCTATGACAAAATTAATACGAGAATTGCAGGAAAAACGATTAGCCCTGACTCATGGTTTAACAAAGAAACAGGTGAGATGTTTTTTAAAACGACTGATGGTTATGCTGAAAACATCCCTTAGCGTTTCTACCAAAACTCTTTATCAAAGATCACTAACCAAATAAATTCAATATGGCATCTTTAGTCATCGTCACCAATATACCAGTGCCATATCGCAACCCTGTTTATGCGGAAATTTCTGATGAACTCGGTTTTGATGCTTTTCATGTAATTTTTTGTGCGGAAAAAGAACCCAATCGAGATTGGAAAACTGAGCAACAGGGTTTTGGTTATAGCTTTCTTAAAGAAAGAATTTATGAAAAGAATGGCCGATACATCCATAACAACCCTGATGTATGGCGAACATTGAATCAGTTACAACCCGATGTTGTGATTACCACAGGCTTTAACCCAACACATTTATATGCTTTTGCATGGGCATGTTTAAATAAAAAAGTGCACATTCCCATGACTGATGGCACTTTAGAATCAGAAACGCATCTTTCATATTTACATCGTTTAGCTCGTCGCGTTGTTTATAAGTTTTCTAATGTCTTTATTGGCGCTAGTGCGGGCTCTAAACTTTTGTATGACTCTTATGGAATCGCACCCCAAGCGTTTTTTCAATCTCACTTATGTGCAAATAACGCAGCATTTCTGCCGAGTAATTTATCTGAGCGTAATTACGATTTTATGTTTTGTGGGCGTTTTTCAGCCGAAAAAAATCCATTATTTGCATTAAATGTTGCGCGAGGGGTTGCAATAGCATTAGGGCGCAAAGTATCGTTTCTGCTTGTTGGTTCTGGCCCAATGCTAAATGCCGTAAAAGATTATGCCTATGATCATTCTGCTGAAATAGAGGCAACCTTTAAAGGCTTTATTCAACAAAGCGATTTACCCAAGCTGTATTGCGAATCCAAGGTTTTTTTGTTTCCAACTTCGTGGGATCCTTGGGGTGTAGTCGCTAATGAAGCTTGTGCTGCTGGCCAAGCAATAATAGTGAGCCCGCATGCTGGCGTAGTGAATGAGTTGGTTTTACATAACCATAACGGCTATGTGTTGCCTTTAGCGCTCGACTTATGGGTTGAACACGCAACAAACTTACTTAATAATGATGGGCTGCTAAAACAATTTTCTGAGCAAAGCTTACAGCGCGTGCAAAAATTTACTTATGCAGCAGCGGCCAGTGGCATCATTGATGCGGTTGAGTTTGCCACAGCTAACTCAACACACAATGTTGTAGCGATACCGCACAATGTAAAAGCAACTAAAAAATCTGTCGTAATTATTCAGCGCCGACTATGCGATTATCGTGCACCGTTATTTGAAAAGCTTAAAATATTATTATCAGCCAATAACATTGAACTACGCTTGCTATATGGCAATGGCACAACACAAGAACAAACAAAAGGTGATAGTGTGGATATTGCTTGGGGCAAAAAGCTTTCTACGCGTTATCTATTGGGAAGCCGCATTTGCTGGCAGCCATTTTTCTCTAAGGTGCGCGGTGCTGATTTAGTTATCATCACGCAAGAAAACAAACTTATAGGTAACCTATGGCCTTTGTTCGGTTGGCGGAGTTATAAACTTGCCTTTTGGGGGCACGGCAAAAACATGCAGGTTTTGCCTACGCCTTGGGGCAGGCTTAAAGAACGTATGAAGTTTTTAACAACTACCCGTGTAGATTGGTGGTTTGTCTATTCTGGCTTAAGTGGGCAATTTGTTCAAAAATTAGGTTTCTCAGAAGCTAAAATTACTAACCTTGAAAATAGCGTAGATACTGCGACCTTAAAATCTCTGTGCGAAAAAACCACTAACAAAGAGGTTACCGCAATTAGAAAAAGACTTAAGCTTGGCAATGGCCCTGTAGGGATTTTCGTTGGCTCACTATATAAAGAGAAACGTTTAGATTTTCTTTTAAGTGCAGGCCAGCAGTTGTCGCAAAAAATTCCTGATTTCAGGTTAATAATGATTGGTGATGGACCGCAGAGGGAACTGATAGAAAATGTGCAAACTCAATACCCATGGCTACGCTACTTGGGGCGACAAACAGAATCTAACAAAGCAGAATATCTTAAAATGGCGAGCGTACTTTTAAACCCTGGTTTGGTCGGCTTAGGTATATTAGATGCATTTGCTGCTGGCATACCAATTGTAACGACAGATTGCGGCTTACACTCGCCAGAAATTGATTACCTACGTCATGGTGATAATGGATTTATGACAGCAAATACGCTTGAAGATTATGTTGAAACTGTGGTGCGCATTCTTACAGATTCACAGCTAGCATCCCACTTACACGATGGTTGCATAGCGTCAGCGAACCATTACACCATTGAAAATATGGCAGAAAACTTTCGCACGGGCATTTTAAAGGCGCTAGGCTAAAGCATGCGAATATTGGTCGCGCATAATTTTTATCAACAAGCTGGGGGCGAAGATACGGTAGTTGATGCCGAAATTAGCTTGTTAAAACAGCATGGCCATGCTGTGGAAATTTATGGTCGCAACAACGAAGACATCACGCTAATGCCACGCTTACCGCTTGCTAGCCAGACGTTTTGGTCTAAGCGCACAAGTAATGATATTGCTGGTTTAATCACCAATTTCAAACCCGATGTGATTCATATCCATAACACTTTTCCACTGATTTCCCCTTCGATATATTGGGCAGCCGATAAGGCAAGTATTCCTGTTATTCAAACCTTACATAATTTTCGCTTACTATGCCCACAGGCCATGTTTTTACGCGACGGTAAAGTGTGTGAGGATTGTTTAGGCCATATACCTTGGCGCGGCGTAATGCATGGCTGTTATCACGATTCTAAAACACAAACTGCCGTGCTAGCTGGCATGCTTAGTATGCACAAAGCAATAGGCACATGGCACAACAAAGTAACTCGATATATTGTGCTTAATGAGTTCTGCCGACAAAAATTTATTGCGGGTGGTTTGCCAGAAAAATTAATTGCCATTAAACCTAACTTTGTTGATGCGCCAACAGTAATCGAAACGACTCGTAAAGGCTTTTTATTTGTTGGCCGGTTGTCGGAAGAGAAAGGGATAAGTACTTTGGCTGCAGCAGCTAAGCAATTAAGCCATGCGCCAATATGCGTCGCCGGTACTGGCCCAGAAGCAGCCTTGCTAGAAAACATTGCTGGCTTAGAAATCCTCGGTAACCTATCTAGCGAGGCCATATACAATAAAATGGGACAATCTTCTGCGTTAATCCTACCCAGTATTTGGTATGAAAACTTTCCCCGTACGCTGGTAGAAGCATTTGCTTGTGGCTTACCAGTTATCGCAAGCCGTATAGGTGCGCTTGCTGAACTTATTGAAGATGGCGTTACAGGCTTACTATTCGAGGCAAGCAATGCAAGTGACTTAGCAAGCAAAATGCAATGGGCACTGCAAAACCCCGAAAAAATGCGCCATATGGGGCAAAATGCACGTACGTGTTACCAAATTAAATATGCCGCCGATCAAAATTATCAACAACTCCTTGAAATTTACAAAGACGCTATCAATGAAAAATCAGTCAAACAGCGTATATAACTTGCAACTAAATGGGTTATTATGTGTCAGTAATATTACAACCAATAAAAACTACACCGCATGACTGTTGACATTCAAAAAAGCGCCAATGTACTTGGCTGCAATGTAGATGCTTTATCTTGGCAAGACACGATTAATACGATTTGTAATTGGGCACTTAATCGTGAATCAAGATATGTAGCCCTCTGCAATGTACATTCTAATGTTAAGGCGCTACTTAACAAAAATCATCGCCATGTTTTAAATTCAGCAGATATGACAACACCAGATGGCATGCCAATTACTTGGACATTGCGGAAGCTTGGCTTTCCTGAGCAACAGCGCATTAATGGGCCCGACCTTATGTGGAGATATTGCGAAAAAGCCGAAACAACAGGCCAAAAAATCTTCTTTTATGGCAGCACTGATGATGTGCTTAATAAACTAGAAGCTCAACTAAGAAAAAATTTCCCAAAATTGCAGATTGTCGGTATGCACTCCCCTCCTTTCCGCGAATTAACAGAAGAGGAAAACAATGAAGTTGACAACATGCTTAGCGCATCAAAAGCAAATATCATATTTGTTGGTTTAGGTTGCCCTCGACAAGAGCGCTGGATGTTTGAGCGCCGTGGAAAGATCAACGCGGTTATGCTGGGCGTTGGTGCAGCATTTGACTACCATGCTGGTAACATCAAACGCGCACCAATATGGATGCAAAATAGTGGCTTAGAGTGGGTGCACCGCTTAGCTGCAGACCCCTTGCGCTTATGGAAACGCTATCTAGTGAGCAATCCTATTTTTATTATTGCTATTACCGCACAGCTACTTGGCATCAAAAAATTCAAAGATTAATGCTATATTTCCCCTATTAAGCACTAAAAACAGCACTTTTTAGTGCTTGATGCCCAATAGCCCATACAGGCTATATCAACTAGACAACATAATCATTATTATATGATTATGTTGCAGTAGTTGACTGCTAGGTAATTTAGTTGTTAACATAGCAAAATTACATATTTATTACAATATTAATACGGTGTTACTATTGGAGAGCAAGGATTGGGTTAATCCATCCGTTGCTATTGAAAGGTATAAAATGAAAAAATTTCTATTAGGGTTGTTACTATCGTCCGTAGTCGGCGTAGCTCAAGCTGAGCTCCAAATTATAAACCCATTGGGGGTTGAATTTTCAGGCTATGACGGTGAACCAGCAACAATTACTGGCCCATACAGTTCAGGATTATGGGGCTATCTCAGTGCCACTACTAGCGGCACTTTTTCTGCCACGTATCTAGGTAACGAAAGTGGTTATGAAAATATCTATGTCACTATTGGTCTAGATTTACTCGTTGAGAGCAATGCTATCGGAACAACGGTTTCTACAGAAGTCTCAGCTGGTACTGTACCTTTTGCATTTTTAGATAGCACCTTTACATACTTCATTAATGGATCTGCACAAACGCCTGTACTTGGCTTTGCAATTTTGGAAGGCCAAGCAAACCAATATGGTGATTTTGACTATATCTTAGGATTCAATGATAGCTTTTCAAATGACGCTGATTACGATGACTTTGTAGTTGGTGTGAAATTTGTAGCCGCTGCAGTACCAGAGCCAGAAACTTATGCCATGATGCTGATTGGTATTGGCATGGTGGGTTTCGCAGCACGCCGCAGAAAAAATAACCAAGTATAACTGGCGTAGGTCATAAGCTACATACCAAATAA
>JANNOS010000143.1:0-3421 GCA_031399315.1 Methylophilaceae bacterium
TGCGGGTGGGCAAATTGAAGTTGGATTTTAAAGATAAATATAAAGGAATTTATTTTTTGAGAAATTTTAATGTAAAAAGATTAAAGTTCGCATAAACTATGCCGATACATGCATATATAGAAGCGCCAAGTGTAAAGTTAAGTGCGCATAGTCAATTTAGCGAAAAGGAAATTCTCATGAAAATTAATGACTCTTTTAAAAATACGGTCAGTGTCGGGCTTGATAAAGCAGGCACTGGTAAAACGGGTGCCGGCAAAAAAACTGAGAGCACTGGGACTGATAGCAAAGTGGCAGAGAATGTCACCTTATCGCCAATGGCGGCGCAGCTACAATCATTAGAAGCCAGTTTAGCGGCTGATAATATGTTTGATGCTGAAAAAGTGGCCGCAATTAAATCAGCCATTGCAGATGGACGATTTAAAGTAAGCGCTGAAAAAGTAGCAGATGGTTTAATTGAATCAGTGAAAGATTTACTCAACACAAAGAAAACTTGAGGACGGTATGGGTGTATCAACTTCTATTCGAACAATCTCTTTTGAACAAGATGCGCTATTAGCAACGCAATTGTTAGCAACAATACGCAGTGAGCAATCTGCTTTGGTTAAAGCTGATATTAATGCGATAGAAGCTTTACTGGATGAAAAATCTGCTGTTTTGCAGCGCATGAATACGGTTGTGCTAAACCGCTACGAGGCTTTAGCAGCAAATGGCTTTGAGCCGAATGAGTTAGGTATGACTGAGTGGCTTAAAAAACAAGCCAAACCAGCGTTAAATGATGCATGGGCGGCCTTAAAAAGGACATTAATTCAAGCAAAAGAGTTAAACCGCTTGAACGGTATTTTAATCAGCAAGCAATTTAACCTTAATAAGCAACTTCTCAATCATTTGCAAGGCAATTCTGAAAGTGGCGATGTGTATGGCAGAAATGGCCAAGCAAAAACACAATCAGGCTCTCGTAACGCTTTAATGGCTTAACTGCATTAAATGCGCTCAAATGCTTTTTCTGTATTGACTTCTAGCTGAAAAATCAGCAAGATTACTGCAACACTCTAACAACAAATAAGAACAGTCGTGTTTTCTAGCTTACCTGTTAGAAGCTAGGGTACCTATTGCCCTTGCTTCTTAAGCGTAACGACAGTTGAATTTGATTTAAAAAATAAAAAACAACTACAAGCATCGTGAGTGCAGAAACTTGCAAAATCACCTTGCGATTTAAAGTTCAGGTGTAAATTTGTCATTGTCCGCAATAAGCCTTAGTTTAAGCATATGCTGCCTTTTCTGGCAAAAGCCCACTTTTTTTATTGCTTGCGGTAACTCATTATGCGCTTAAGCCGCAAACTTGCCATTATCATCGCAACCAGCGTTGCGCTTGTTACAATCCCTTCTGCAATTGGCCTTTATTACTATTACAAGGATAAGCTATTAGATAAGGAAGTTTTGGTGTTGCAGGCAGAAACGGATACCAATATTTCAAATGCATTTAGGCCTGTCAGGCTAGAAGTGGCAAGGCTAAACTTCCTGTCTCAACTGCTGCAAAAAGAGCTTGCAGCCGTGCCAGAAGCAAGTGAAGTGAAATTGTTTGACCAAATGATGCAGCGCAGTACCGATGGCGCATGGCGTAGCAAGCTAACTGGAATGGAAACCGATAGATCTGCAGGTATTTTTTTACCGCCAGACGCCAAGTTAGACGCAAGGCAAAAAAGTTTGCATGTGCGCAGTAAAAAAATCATAGATGCAGCTGCGTTTGGCCTCAATTCATATTTTACTAATTTGTGGCTACTTACACGTAATAAAACCGAAGTTATTTCTGATGACTTGACCCCGGATTTTATTATGCAAATGCCAGCGGATACTGACTACACACAAACTGCTTGGGTGACATTAGGCGACCCAGCCACAAATCCTTTACGTGAAGTGCGTTGGACAGCTGCAAGTTATGACCCTGTACCCAAAACCTGGCTAATTAGCGCAGTGAAACCAGTGGATATAGATGGCGTTTGGATAGGTAATATCGGGCAAGATATGTTTTTGCAGAATATGTTTGCTATTTTATTTAAAAAAACACAGCGCTATCGTGGGGAGTTACATTTTCTGCTAGATGCAAATGGGAGTTACTTGCAGGCGGGGCCTTGGCAGCAAACATTAGAAGCTAATCCAGAAAAATTTAGTCCAGATTTTAGTCAATCACCATTACTTGAAAAGCTATTTAAACAAAAAGTTGGTAATGGCGCGCTTGTTTCTGAGCAACAGGTGAGCATCAAGGGCCAAAAATACTTGGCTATCAGTACAATCGTTATGCCTACAGGTTGGCGCTATTACAGGCTTGTGCCAGTTGCAGAAGTTTTGGCGCCTTTAAATAAATTATTTATTACCATGGGTGTGGCCTTGGTTTTGATGGGCTTATTAATTGGTCTTTTAATCCATCAAGCCATTCAAGATTTGATTCTGAGTCGAATACGCACTTTGGCACGTAAAGTATATAAGCAAGAGTCGGCAAGCTTTGCGTCACCAATTGGTATGCCATTGCTTGGTAATATTGACACAAGTATTTACGCGGATCCAGAAATAGACGACGACATTCATTTGGCCTCACAAGGCTTTGATATTGCGTTGGAGCATCTAAAAGAAAATGCGCGTGAATTACAAACCCTGATGGACAATATGCCAGGCACGGTGGCGCGGGTAAATCGAGAGTTGCGTTATGAGTATGTCAATAAGCAATATGAACAGGTGTTTGGCAAACGACCCAAATGGATTATTGGACAGACCATGCAGGAACTGCAAGGTGTCGAAATGTTTGAGCACGCTAAGCCCTATGTGCAGCGTGCCTTGGCGGGTAAGCGCTGTACTTATGAAAGAGTCAAGCAGATATCCTCTGGTGAAACCTTAATAGGCTTGGTGCATTTAATTCCGAATAGAGATGAAAACCAACAGGTAATAGGATTTTTTATCATTGGCATAGATATTACCGATGTAAAAAAAGCCGAGGCGGAAAGAGAAGCTTCGCGTAGTCTTCTTAAAACAATTATTGATGTCGCGCCAGTGCAGATTTTTTGGAAAGACATCAACTCACGCTATATGGGTGGTAATAGGGCATTTGCTGAAGATGCAGAGCTGAATAGCATCGAAGATTTAGTGGGTAAATTTGATACAGATTTGTTGTGGAAAGACAGCGCTGAAAAATTTCAGCGGGAAGACCAAGAAGTTATTCAGTCTGGCATTCCTAAACTTAATTATGAGCACATGTTAGTTCGGCCCAATGGAAAAGTTACTTGGGCGAGGTCATCAAAAGTACCTCTAAGAAATTTAAATGGTGAAATAGTGGGTGTGCTCGGTGTAGATGAGGATATTACTGAACAAAAACATTATGAAGAAATTCGGCTAGAAGTACAAAACCGTTTGGCAAAAATTGCGAGCAGAG
>JANNOS010000152.1:0-3591 GCA_031399315.1 Methylophilaceae bacterium
GTTTTACCACGCTCACCGGCGAAACGGGCGCGGGTAAATCTATTCTTATCGATGCGCTTTCACTTGCTTTGGGTGAGCGTAACGATGGTGCGGTGATTCGCGCGGGCACAGAGCGTGCAGATATTAGCGCAACGTTTTCAAACAATGAAAATGCCTCAATTTGGCTTGAAAATTGTGCTCTAGAAGCCGCGCCGGTATTGGTTCTCAGGCGTGTTATTTATACCGATGGCCGCAGTCGCGGCTTTATTAATGGTACGGCGGTTACCATTGGTCAGCTCAAAGAGTTGGGCGAGCTATTGGTGGATATTTATAGCCAAAACGCGCATCACTCTTTACTTAAACCTGTCACGCAACGCCAAATTTTAGATGAATTTTCTGGTGGTTTGGAATTAGCTCACCAAGTTGCCAAACAATATAAAATTTGGGTTGGTTTAAATCAAAAGCGCCTAGAAGTTGAAAAAAACTCGGCCGCCTTTGCCGATGAATTGGCTGAATTGCGCGATAAAACACGCGAATTGAAACAACTTAATTTTGCGGCAGAAGAATGGGCAGAATTGCAGGCAGAGCATCACCGCTTAGCAAATGGCGCTAGCCTGCTTGCGGGCTTGGAAGCTTGCATTGCGCAATTAAGCGACAATGAACCCGCAGTAGAAAGCATGCTCGCGCAAGTGCAAAACAAGCTCATTGGTTTAGTGGAATTTGATGCGCAGTTGAAAGAAGCAGCGGATGGTATCGATTCTGCCTTGATTCAAATTGAAGAAGCCACGCGTAGTTTGAATCGTTATTTGCAACGTGCAGAGTTAGATCCTGAAAGATTAAACGAGGTAGAAAGCCGTATTCAAGCGGTGCATAACACGGCGCGAAAATATCGCGTTAAGCCTGAAGATTTAACGGATTTATTGAGTACCGATTTAGCACGCATGACCGAACTAGAAAGCTTTGCCAACGATGGCGCACTAGCAAAATTAGAAGCCGAAGCCTTTGCGGCTTATCAAGCTTTAGCTAAACAATTAACTAACAACCGCCAAACAGCGGCCAAAACCTTAAGTCAAAAAATTAGTGCAGAAATGCAACGGCTTTCTTTAAGCGGTGGCAAATTCGACGTGGCTTTAAATGCCTGTGAAGCCTCGAGTAACGGTTTGGAAACAGTGGAGTTTTTGGTGGCAGGTCATGCAGGGGTCGAGCCACGCGCGTTGAATAAGGTGGCTTCTGGAGGCGAACTCTCAAGAATCAGTTTGGCGTTGCACGTGACGACAGCATCTCAAGGCAGTGTGCCTTGTATGATTTTTGACGAAGTCGATGTCGGCATTGGCGGTGGCGTGGCAGAAGTGGTTGGCCAGCTGTTAAAACAACTCGGTGCAGAGCGTCAAGTGCTAGTGATTACGCATTTGCCACAAGTCGCCGCGCAAGCCGCGCAACATTTGCAAGTGAGCAAAACGCAAACAAACGGTGCGACTTTAAGCCATATTCAAGTGTTAAGTAAATCTGAGCGTGTGGAAGAAATCGCGCGCATGCTGGGCGGTATTCAAATTACTGAAACTACACGAGAACATGCGAAAGAGATGCTAGGTATTTAGGCTTTTTGGCAGCACCTTGTTAGGCGAGCTCTTATCAATCTGGTACGCACTGAATGCAGCATCTATCATAAGCGTCTTGGCATAAAATTCTCTCTACATCGGTATCAGCCGCAGCCAAACATCTGGTGAGGTGGATACCGCACTGGTCAATGCATTCTTTGCGCGACGCTAATAAAGGCTCTTGAGTGTTTAGATCAGCTATCGAAGGCTTTGAGTTAGCAGGTGTTTTTTGAGGCAGTGTTTGTTCGTTCATTTAAAACTCCTTCAAATGAATAAATTGGGAGAAAGTTTTAATTTATAATACACCTATTTTTTATTAAATTAAAATATCAAACATACTTAAATTAAGCCAGTTTGGCAGGGTGTTAATAAGCGGAGCAATTCCTTTAAATTATTGCGCCTTAGGCGAACTAGGTGCCTAATGTTTGAGTTAATTCGTTATTGAACAAAACACGCCAAACCATTGTTGTACTAAAGTGAGCTTCATGGCAGCAGTAGCACCAACAACAAACGAGGCAATAAGAAGCCCAATTAGCCATGCCCAAAAGCTGTAAGGCACGTGTTCGTATAGCCAAAGCAGAGTAACGCGGTCTGGTACTTGCAACGATTGCTGCGAAGCCATTTCTTGCGGTTCCTGAGGTGGACTGTTAATTGTGAGAATCGATGGATTTTCGCGGATTCTTGTAATCGCCGCTGATACAACGCTTAGAATTTTTTCGACCGAGTTCAAAGATGGGCTATTGTAAAAATTGCTTATACCTTCGTTGTACGCAGCCACAACCATGCTACTGTAAGAGTTCTTTCCAAGAAGATCATCAAATAAATCTCGAAGTTCAATAACCATCTGTTGTAGTCGCCCGTTATCACCATCTGCGATGGATATGCTGTCACGTGTACGACGAAAACGCGACTGGATGCCATGAAGTTCTTGTTCATATGCGTGTAGTCTTTCTAGAGTGCGGCCGGCAGTCATTAAGTACTAAGGAAAATATATCTAATTATTCTAGATTATTATTTCGCTAACTCAGCCGCTTCTACCACCACTTTATACAACTGCGCTTCTTGCGGTGTTTTAATTTTTTCGCCAATGGCAATTTGGTTACGTTTGCCTGGCGCTACATCTTTAATCACCATCGGCTGGCTTTGGCCAACGGCGCGACCTGTTTGCGCATCATATTTCACTACGCGCACTTGCACGCGGCTAACTGGTAGGCTAGTACCATTTTCTACCACGGCAAATAAATTGCCATTATTATCGGCCTGCGCGCCGCTGCGAATATATTTGCTTGGGTTGCGCGGTAAGTCAATCTTAACGGCATGTTCATTAGCTTGCTTGCCAATCTCTGAATTTGAGGTGGCGGCGATTTGATAATGTTTCAACGCGCCATCAATATCGCCGCGGTCTTCGGCAATATCACCCAGCAACGCATGGCCTGGCGCGGTGGGCAGTAGCTCGTTAGCGCGAACAAGAAACGGCTCGGCTTCTTTCTTTTTGCCCATGTTATAAAGCGCAATACCACTTTGCACGTGCGGTTTAAAGTAATCGGGCTGCATTTTAATGGCTTTGTCGTAATAGGCAAGCGCTTCTGTATTTTTCTTCTGACTTAACGCGATGTCGCCCAATAACTCTTGAAAGCGTGGTTCGCGCGGCTCACCGGCAATGGCTTTTTGCGCTAGTGTGGTGGCGGTGGCGGTGTCATTCTTTTTCAGCGCGGCAATGGCATCGTCGTAAGCTTTGTAAGCGGGTTGCGTGGTTTTTAATTTACCTACTTTTTGCGCGTACATTTCTTTGCCCATTTCGCCGCCAGCACCCATTTTGGCTAAGGTGATTTTATTGGCATCTACGCGTTCTTGAGATGGCGGGTGGCTGGCAAATAAGCCTGTGAGAAAATTGCTTTCGCGGTCTTTGCTTAAGCGCACAAAGGTTTCTTGTAGCGTCACTGCGGCGGCTGGGTCGTAGCCGGCTTTTTTCATGTATTTCATGCCGTAGTAATCTGCTTCGCTTTCAGCATCG
>JANNOS010000116.1:0-24464 GCA_031399315.1 Methylophilaceae bacterium
AGCGGATTTTATTAAACATCACGTCACTAAGCCTGTAGCTGCTTACATCGCAGGTTTAACTGCGCCTAAAGGCAAGCGCATGGGGCATGCTGGCGCGATTATCTCTGGCGGTTCTGGTCGTGCGGAAGATAAAATCGCAGCACTAGAATCAGCAGGCTGTGTGGTGGCAACTTCGCCAGCGGGTTTGGGTGAGGCTGTGTTAGAAGCCATTAAAAACAAACAAAATAGCTAAATTAGGAAACTCCTTTGAAAAAAATGATTCGTTTGTTCGCTTTTTGGCTAAGCTTATTTAGCTTGGGTTTCGCTAGCACAGTCTGCTTGGCTGAAGATGTCGCCTACCTACTCACGGCTTCATCAAAAGGTGATTTGTCGTCGGTAAAAGCCATGCTTGAAAGCGGTGTTAATGCAAACACTAAAGATGCTGATGATCTCAGCGCTTTAATGTACGCGGCGCGCAAAGATAAAGCCGATGTTGCCGCGCTACTCATTAGCAAAGGTGCTGAAGTCAATGCCAAAGACAAAGGCGGCTGGACGCCACTGATGTTTGCTGCCAGAAAAAACAATGTTGCTACCGTAAAAGTGCTGCTTGAACATGGCGCTGACCCTAAAATCCGCGACGCGAGTGGCTGGAGCGCGTTTGGTATGGCCGCAACCGCTGGTTATTCTGAAGTGGTAGATTTAATGATTAAACACGGGGTAGATGCTAACGCCAAAGCGGATGACGGTAAGACGGCGCTGATGTATGCCGCAAAAAGTGGCGATGTGCCAACAATTACCGCACTGATGGCTAAAGGCGCACAAGCAAATGCGCATGATAGACAAGGCGCAACAGCGCTTATGTACGCCGCACGCGAAGGCCATGCCCCAGCAGTCACTTATATGTTAAGCAAAGGTGCTAACGTGGATGAGCAAGACCAGTCACGCTGGACGGCACTTACTTGGGCGGTCAAAAAATCACAAGTGGAAGTCGCCAAAGTGCTGATTACAAAAGGCGCAGATGTGAACCATGAAGACTCAGAAGGCACGCCACTATTGCAAGTAGCAGTGGATACCAACAACGAAGAAATGGTGAAATTGCTGCTGGAAAACAAGGCTAACGTGAAAGCACGCGATAAATATGGGCTAACTGCGTATGTCTATGCGCTTAAAAAACAAAACGCAGAAATTGTAAAGTTGATTAAAGATGCGGGCGGCAAATATTAATGGCAATTAAAATTGCCATTGCTCAAATTAACTGTACCGTTGGTGATATTCAAGGTAACGCCGCCAAAATTTTAGATTTCGCCAGTCGCGCAAAAACAGCTGGTGCGAGCATGTTGATTACCCCAGAACTTGCGCTGTGCGGTTACCCACCAGAAGACTTGTTATTCCGCAGTGATTTTAATCATGCCTGTGAGCAAGCACTGGAGCGGCTTGCAGAGCAGACATCTCACATCACTTTATTAGTTGGGCATCCACATTTAGTAGATGACAAGCTGTACAACGCCGCATCAGTACTCGAAAATGGCAAAATCCAAGCAACTTACCACAAGCAATGTTTACCCAATTACAGCGTATTTGATGAAGAGCGTTATTTTACTGCTGGCAATACACCGTTAATATTTAACCATGGCGGCATTAAGTTCGGCGTGATGATATGTGCGGATGGTTGGGAAACTGGCCCCGCCATGCAAGCCAAGCAAGCAGGCGCGGAGTTTTTGCTTGCGCTCAACGCCTCGCCTTATCACATGGATAAGCTTGAGACGCGCTATGAAGTGATTGCAAAGCGTGCCAAAGAAACCAATTTACCGACTATTTACACCAATATGGTGGGTGGGCAAGATGAACTGGTATTTGATGGCGCGTCATTCGTGCTGGACAACACGGGCAAAGTCACGCAGCAATTGCCCTCGTTTGTTGAGAATTTAAGTTATGTAGAAATAGATAATAAAGCCCCTACACCAGCCCAATTGCCACCTGCGCTTAGCTTAGAAGACACAGTTTACAATGCGCTTAAACTGGGCTTGGCAGATTATGTGAATAAAAACGGCTTTCCGAGTGTCGTGTTGGGGCTTTCTGGCGGCATCGATTCTGCGCTCACGTTAGCAATCGCAGTCGACGCCTTGGGCAGCGAGCGAGTCAAAGTGGTGATGATGTCATCTGAATTTACCGCCAGCATGAGTGTAGATGACGCGATTGAAATGGCCAATATACTTAACGTCAAATATAGTCAAATTCCCATTAAAGACTTGTTCGAATTATTCCGTGAGACACTCGCACCAGAGTTTGGCGATTTACCGTTTAATACAGCAGAAGAAAACCTGCAAGCGCGTATTCGCGGCATGTTGCTGATGGCGCTTAGCAACAAATTTGGCAGTATTGTGCTCACCACTGGCAATAAATCTGAAATGGCCGTGGGTTACAGCACACTCTACGGCGATATGGCGGGCGGATTTTCACTGCTGAAAGATGTGCCTAAAACTTTAGTTTATAAACTAGCAGAATATCGCAACGCTTTATCTCACGTCATCCCTATCCGCATCATTACCCGTGCGCCTAGCGCTGAGTTGCGCGCCAACCAGACTGACCAAGACAGCTTGCCGCCTTATGAAGTTTTAGATGCCATTATGCAAGCCTATGTGGAAGAAGACTTAAGCCGAGATAAAATTATTAAACTTGGGTTTACAGAAAAAGACGTGAATCGCGTCACAAATTTAATCGACCACAACGAATATAAACGCCGCCAAGCGCCTGTTGGGGTTAGAATAACGCAAAGAGGATTTGGCAAAGATAGGCGTTATCCGATAACATGTAAGTTAAAATTTAATTAGTGTGCGTATATGGGGAAACTAGCATGAAAAAAATCGAAGCAGTCATTAAACCATTCAAATTAGATGAAGTGCGCGAGGCGCTCTCCGAAATTGGCGCAAACGGCTTAACCGTGACAGAAGTAAAAGGCTTTGGCCGCCAAAAAGGCCATACTGAGCTTTATCGCGGCGCAGAATACGTGGTAGATTTTTTACCTAAGATTAAAATTGAACTGGTGGTGACCGATGAAATGGTAGAAGCCGCCATGGAAGCCATTATTAAAGCTGCACATACTGGCAAAATTGGCGATGGTAAGATTTTTGTGAGTGGTATTGAACAAGTAGTGAGAATTAGAACTGGTGAAACGGGTGAGTCAGCGGTTTAAGTAATCTTTTTAGACAGTTCTTTTAAACTATTTTAGGACTATTAAAACCATCTGATGATTGATTTTATTCAAACTATGTCACTTGACGAAGGGATGCTCATCGGGACTCTGGCAGCTGGTGTCGGCGCTCTATTCAGCTCGTTTGCAGCCTTGCGTGCCGCAGCCGCAGCCGCGACCCGCGACGCCGTTCGCATGCAGATCTTCTTCGACTTCTCCAAACGTGATGCCGCTCCAGAAATGGGGAAGGCTACCAAACAACTTTGGGACTTCGCACGAGAAGGCGCAGGCGTGACAAATATTTCAGAGCGATTCATACAGCTCAAGAAAGATAATGAAAAGCGGTGGAATGAAATTGATGATGCACGACGCATCGTGCACAAATTTTTCCTTCACCTAATGCAAGCTAGGCAAGCTGGCCTCTTCACTGATCGGGAGATAATCATTGGCACATACAAGCAGCAGCTTCAAACAGTACTAGATATATTAAAGCCTCTTGAGAACGTGAAGGAAGGACACGAGTGCACGCGACCCGTCTTCAATGCCTACAAGCAGTTGTATGAGAACTACGACGAGCTTTACGAGAGACATCTTGGCCAACGGCCAGGCTGAAGCTTGCTCGGTAAGCGTACTTCCCGTTGACCAGCCCGCGTGGGGCGCAACAACTTACGTATTACGCCGTATTAAATCTCTCTTTCGGCGTATTACGTTTCACTAATACGCCCTACAGGCCAATATCCATGCGCATTTCAGGCTTACACTGGAATGTTTTAGTCAGTGGCATCTATTATAACTTTTCCTTATCTTTAAACGCGCTTCTTACAAAATCCAAGTCTTCTTGCGTATCCACGCCACTGGCAGGCGCATTTTTTGTAATCGTCACGCCAATTTTGTAGCCGTGATACAACACTCTTAGTTGTTCCAAACTCTCGATTTTTTCCAGCTCTGTCACTGTTAATTGCGCGTATTTTTTAAGAAAGCCAACTCGGTACGCATAAATACCAATGTGGCGAAGCGCATGGATATTGGCTTTGTGAGCATCGTCACGCGGATATGGAATGGGCGAGCGGCTAAAATACAGCGCGTTGCCGTTGATGTCCATCACTACCTTGACAATATTTGGGTTAAGTAAACTAGCCTCATCATGAATAGGATGGCAAGCAGTTGCCATCACCGCATCTTTACTTTTAGCCAAATGTGCGGCCACTTCTGCAATTAAACTTGGCTCTATTAGCGGCTCATCACCTTGCACATTCACTACAATTTCGTCGTCTGCCCAATTTAATTGCTGCGCAACTTCGGCAATTCTATCAGTCCCTGAAGTGTGTGTTACGCGCGTCATCACCGCTTTAATGCCGTTAACTTCTGCGGCATCTAATATCTTTTTAAAATCAGTGGCAATAATAACTTCGTTTGCACCACTTTTTATCGCTTGCTCTGCAACCCGCACCACCATTGGCTTACCAGCAATGTCTAATAAGGGTTTGCCTTCTAGCCTTGTACTTGCGTAGCGGGCAGGTATCACCACCTTAAAACCCATGACTTTGAACGTCATTTAGTCAATTTTCTCGTCTGGCGACAATTTACGCGCTTCATCTTCCAACATCACAGGAATACCATCACGAATTGGGTAAGCTAATCTTGCCGATTTTGAAATGAGCTCATTCGCTTTTTTATCGTAGATAAGTGGCCCTTTAGTGACTGGGCACACCAAAATTTCTAGTAATTTCGCATCCATATTTATCCTTCTATATTTTCTGGTTTAGATAAAACAGGCTTAGTCAAAACAAGTTTATCCAATATAAGCGGCATCAAAGCCGCATCAATCTGTGCCTCAACTGGCAACACCCAATGATGCGACTGCGCAAACGGCTTACATTTTACGGCATCTTTTTCTGTCATAATTAATATATCACTCTCAATTTCTGCCAACTCTTTTGCGCTAAAAGCGTGATGGTCATCGAAACTCACGCTTGCAAAAGTAAGCCCCAAGTTACATAAGTGCTCATAGAAACGTTCTGGCTTACCAATGCCTGCCATTGCTTTAATAGTTTTACGCTTAAAGTCAGCCGCTGTCGCAGTGATGCTTGCATCGACTAGATTATAAAACTGCTCGCCAACCAACTTCATCTGGTATGCCGTGGCGATTGTTTTTTCGCCATTGCAAATAATGGCATCTACCGTTTTTAAGCGGTCAAGCGACTCCCTCAATGGGCCTGCTGGCAACAAACACACAGACCCCACGCTGCTATCGGCATCTATAACTGCAATTTCAATATCGCGCTTCAAACGATAATGCTGCAAACCATCGTCACTAATAATCACGTTACACTCGGGATTGGCTTTTAACAATGCCGCACCCACATCTACACGGTCCGCACCTACCCATACTGGGCATGCACATCGGCTTGCAATCAACACGGGTTCATCGCCAGCAAGACTTGCGCTCACTTCAGCTGTGACACTGGTTGGCAAACGCGCGCTGCCGCCATAACCGCGACTGATCACTGCTGGGTGATATCCGTTTTTTTTAAGTTGCCCCACCAGCCATATCACCACTGGCGTTTTACCACTGCCGCCAACATTGATATTACCCACAATAACAACTGGCACTGGCAGCGCATACGATTTCACTAATCCATGCCGATAAGCCAAGCGTCTAAGTATTGTGATAAACGCAAAAAACCATGAAAGTGGTACTAACACCAGATAAAAAAAACTATTTTTACGCTGCCAAGCACCTTGTATCAATTCCTGAATAAGATTGATTGCCACAATAAACCCTATTCAAATTCTTTTTGATACAATTTAGTGTAATACCCATTCTTTGCAAAAAGTTGCTCATGGCTACCAGATTCCACAATCTCACCATGGTCCATCACCAAAATTCTATCTGCATTCTCAATCGTACTTAATCGATGCGCAATGACAATGCTGGTACGATTTTGCATCAATGCATCTAACGCCGCCTGCACGTGCTGCTCAGATTCCGTATCAAGTGCACTCGTCGCCTCATCCAATAATAATATCGGCGCGTTTTTCAAAATTGCTCTTGCAATCGCAATCCTCTGACGTTGTCCGCCAGATAAACGCACACCCCTATCACCAATTTCATTTTGCAAGCCGTTTGGCAACTGCTGAATAAAGTCCCAAGCATTAGCCGCTTTGGCAGCCTCTATCACCTCAGCTTCAGATGCATCTCTTAACGCGCCATAGGCGATATTATTAAATATCGTGTCATTAAACAAAATAATATCTTGGCTCACCAAAGAGAAATGGCTACGCAGGTTGTTTAATTCTAGTGCACGGATATCAACACCATCTAATAAAATCAACCCTTGCTGCATCTCATAAAAGCGTGGCAATAAATTCACCAAAGTTGTTTTACCACCGCCAGAGCGTCCGACTAGCGCGATTTTTTCGCCTGGATTTATACTAAAACTTAGGTTGTTAATCGCAGGTTTTTTCGCATTGTCATAACGCAAGCTCACATTTTTAAATTCAATTTCACCACGTGCACGAGGAATGGTTTTATCTCCTTCATTCTGCTCGGGCGGCGTATCAATCACTTCAAATATACTTTGTGCGGCAGCCAAGCCCACCTGAAAGTCTTCATTGGCAGCAGTGATATGTTTTATTGGTGCAATTAACATCAGCAACGCACCAATAAAGGCAGCGAACTCGCCCACGCTAAAACGCCCCAGCGCGTAATACACGACCAGCGCAAGCGCAAAAGCCGCCATCATCTCAACCACCAAACTATTCAAGCCTGCAATGCGTGTAGTGCGTAATTCAAGCTGGCGATTTTTGCTCACAACGGCTGAAAAACGTTCATTTTCATAGGCTTGCGCGCCAAAAATTTTGACGATGCGCTGTCCAGAAACTGCTTCTTCTGCCACTTTGGTCATTTCGCCTACGCCAAGTTGTACGCGCTGCGCGTTAGCGCGCAGTTTTGGTGTCATTTTGGCTAAATACAGCGCCATAAAAGGCGTCACTACAGCAAACACCAACGTCAGCCGCCAATCTAAATAAAGCATGTAACCGATTAGACCAATCACGGTAAGCACATCGCGCAACACATTTAGCGCGGCGCGCGAGCAAGCATTAGAAAGCCGCTCGGTGTCGTAAGTGAGCTTAGAAACCATGACACCCGTTTGATTGCTATCGTAAAAGCTCGCAGAAAGTTCCATCATTTTGGCAAATGCGGCTTTGCGTAAACTCTCTACAATTTTTCGCGCAATCAGCTTCATGCTGTAAGTGGAAATAAAGCCAGCCAAGCCGCGCAGCGTCATTAAACCAAACAACATCAGCGGCAGTAGATTGAGTTTATCGGCCGATTGCTTAACAAAGCCTTCATCAGTAACTTGCTTAATCAACGCCAAAAACCCAGTGTTGCTAGCAGCTAAAATGGCAGTCGCTGCGATGGTAATAAAGAAATAGAGCTTTTGCGCCCATATATAGCGGAACAGCCGCAAATACAAAATTTTTGCATTTGCAATATGCGGCGTTTTATTTTGTTTACGAGACGGTTTCGACATAGTTAGTTCGACATGGTTAGCGCGCCGAACTTAATAGAAAAATAAAGGTATATTATGAGCCAGATTTCGTTTGTGTCGCAAAAGTAATGTGTGTGTAATTAGCTTGACGCGCAGCTTCCATTACATCAACCACAGATTGATGCGTCGCTTTTGCATCCGCATTAATAACAATAGTGGGTTCTTTACCATTACCCACAGCTTTGGTAAGTGCGCTAGAAATTGCGTTGACATCGCCGCTACCCACTTCGACGCCATTGACCATGTAATGACCCGTGGCATCCACCTCAACCGTAACGACCAATGGTTTATCTTCTAGCGTAGTAGCTTCTGCGGTTGGCAAATTAATTTGTAGCTCGCTTGTGCGCGAAAAACTTGCACTCACCACCAAGAAAATAATAATCACTAAAAGTACATCGATTAAAGGCACGAGATTCATCTCGAGCTCTTCATGACGTCTACCGCGTTGAAAATTCATCCTTATTCCTTAGCTATCATTTTTTAATTAACTCAATAAATTTTAGCAATTGCGTTTTGGCAAGACGGCAGAGCGAAGGCAGTATGTTGTATACGGCGAGCGAAAGGCAACGTAGCGAAAACGTGATTGAAAAATTTATTTACGCTGACCATGAAGAATCTCGACCAACTTAATGGCTTGCTGCTCCATATCTACCAGTAGGTCGTCTACCTTGCTGCGGAAATAACGATATGCAATCATCGCGGGCACTGCCACCACAATACCAGCAGCAGTATTGTATAGTGCAACAGAAATACCACGCGCAAATTGTGCAACATCATGTCCGCTATTGGTGAAAGAGCCGAACAATTCCACCATACCGATTACCGTACCTAGCAAACCCAATAGCGGCGCTACTGTCGCGATGGTGCCTAATAATGGTAAATAACGCTCTAATCGATGTGCAACTGCTCGGCCAGTTTCTTCAATGGCTTCTTTAGTGATTTCACGTGAGTTTTTAGCGTTGGATAATGCACTTGCAAAAATTTGTCCTAGAGGAGAATGATCTTCTAATTTGTTCAACGTTTCTTTGGTCACGCCGCCTTGGCTTAGCCATTTTTGCACTTCTGGCAATAAATTTGCCGGCGCTACCACGCCGCTACGCAAAGCCCAAAAACGCTCGCCCATAATCGCCAGTGCAATAATTGAACAAATAATCAACGGCCAAATCGGCCAACCAGCCGCTAAAATAATTTCCCACACAGCATTGCTCCTCGTAAGTGTTCTAAAAACTCCCGCTACTTTAGCTCGAAGCGTAGATTTCGGCAAGTTTTTATCAAAATTTTGATGCGTATTTTTCTTGCCAATAACGCGGTTCACTCTCGCGCCAAGCATTAATTTTTATAGCATGATTGCTTAAAAAATCAATGTTAACTGCGCCTTGGTAATCCGAGCGATATAAGGCTGCACCACTTTCTGCATAACGATTTATAATCATAGGCTTAGGGTGTTTAAACCGATTTAAATATCCCACCGTAAATATAATATGCTTTGCCGCCACATGCGTTATAAGTTCTGGCGTGGAAGAAGTTTTGCTACCGTGATGTGGTGCAATTAAAACGTCACTTTTTAACACATTATTATTTAAAATGGCATCGCCAGAGGCCACGTGGCCAAAGGGCTTATGAATGGCGGTCTGCAGAGCATGCGCTAGCAATGCTTTTTCTGCTTCTTTTTCAATATCACCTGTAAGCAAGATGCTACCAAATTGGCTGCTTACTTTCACCACGCAGCTCATATTATTATCTTTTATATCAGTATTATCGTAACTTTCAATGCTCGGATATAGCACTTCAAATTTGACGCCATCCCATTGCCAATGCTGGCCAGTAAAACACTTAATGCGCTTTTGTGTTGCGCTAATCTCTGTCATTGCAAACGAGCTCGCAACCCACCCTACGGGCACTTGCGCCAGCACAGAAGCCGCACCACCACTATGATCATCATCATTATGGCTCACAATAAACCCATCCAACTTTTTCACGCCTTGCCCGCGCAAAAATGGCACTACAATCTTACTACCAGCATCACTCTGTGCAGAATAACGCGGCCCAGCATCGTAGAGCAAAGTATGATTTGCTGTTTGAATCGTGACCGCCAACCCTTGGCCGACATCCAGCACTGCAATATGCATTTCGCCGATTGCTGGTTTTGGACTACCTACAAAAAATAGCGGTAATAACATAACCAGACCCAACCAGCGCTGCGGAAAACCGCGCGGCAGCAACATCCAAAGCACGCCAAATATCGCTATCAGTACCGCCCACATGGGTGGCGCAGCTTGCTGCCATAATGGAAAAGTCGCCAACCAACTAAGGCCTTGCATGCAAACTTCTAAAACAAAATGCGCAGCATGTAAAATAAAATCAAGATGCAGTAAACCACCTAAAATAGCCAAAGGCACAACCACAAGCGAAATAATGGGGATGGCAAATGCATTTGCGAGCGGCGAGATAATCGACGTTTGCCCGAACATATAAATCAACAACGGCAATAAGCCCAAAGTAATTGCCCATTGCGTATTCACCGCTTCTTTAAACCAATGTGCAAGCTGTAATCTAGCAACTGTCACATAGGCGATGATTGCCACCGCGCCAAACGAGAGCCAAAACCCAGGGGCGATGACTGCCCACGGATCAAACAAAACAACCACAAACAAAGCCATGGCTAATACGCGTGAAATAGCTAAATTTCGACCAATCAATAGCGCTAACGCAAAAGTAATCAGCATATAGATTGTGCGCTGCGTGGGCACCGACCAACCTGCTAAACTAGCATACATAAGGGCGACAATAACACCAGCAATAGTGGCAGCTTTGCGTGTGGGCATACGCATGACTAAATTTGGGAAACGTCGCCATATAAACGCTGTAAAAGTGAATGCCAAACCAGCCAACATGGTGATATGTAAACCTGAAATGCTCATCAAGTGATTCACCCCTGTGCGCAAATACACGTTCCAATCGGCCTGCGAAATTTGGCTATCATCCCCCACGACCAGTGCGCGAATCACGCCAGAATACGGCTTATTTTGTAGCGCTTGCGAAATATGATCACCAATGCTTTCACGCCAATGCTCTACGATGTAACTAGGTTTAAATACAAAATTATTCAGTTTTTTATAACTGCTTTTATTACGAATTGAACCTGTAGCCCGAATGTTTTGTGCGAGCGCCCATGCTTCAAAATCAAAACCATGTGGGTTATAAGTGCTGTGTGGTCGCTTGAGGCGCACCGTAAACTGCCAACGCTCACCCGCGTGAAAGTAATTACTTAGGCTATTTGTTTTACTTCTAGGCGCACTTTCTGGCTTTTGTGATTGCGATGTTAACTCTTCACTTTGACGATAAAAATTAAGCGAAATATGCCGTGGAATTTTTAGTGGTACTTTTGCGTCGCTAGTCAAGACATGCTCGACATCAAACTGAAAGCGTTCGCCGCGCTCGGTCACTTCTGGCAAACTTGCCACCACGCCAACAATGTCGATATTTTTCTGTTGCCAATCATGCGGCAATTCATCATTTAACCGAAGAGTAGCAAACATCGCCGCCCAGAAAAACCCCAGTAAAGCTGCAACAAAAAAAGCACTTAGTGTTTGAATGGAAAATTTAAAGATGGGCTTAAGTGATAATTTAATCGAAATAGCATCAAATTTAATTAATACAGCAAGGCTAGGAGCCCCTAGTATCAAAATATATGCCCATAAGCCTTGCAGGGCAGGCAATGTAGCCTGCTGTTGCAGCAACCAAGCGCCAAATACAAAGCCTAGCGCCAGAACGATCAATTTGCCAAATCACCGTTTATTGAAGCCGCCATTGATTTAAGCCAATATTTAATCAAGCGGAGATAATTTGCCGTCTTCTAAACGATACTGCCTTTGCATTTTTGCGGCCAAAGTCAAGTCATGCGTGACCACCACCAAGCTGGTATTTTGCTCACGATTAATCTCTAGCAATAAATCAAACACTTGGTTTGCCGTTACACGGTCCAAGTTGCCCGTTGGTTCATCTGCCAATATGCATGCAGGCTTCGTCACCAAAGCACGCGCAAGTGCGGCACGTTGCCGCTCCCCGCCAGAAAGCTCACCTGGCATATGCTCTAGCCGATGCTTCAGACCTACTTTTACCAACATCTGCTCTGCCAAAGTTAGTGCTTGCTCTCGCGGTAAGCGCCGAATTAGCAACGGCATCGCCACATTCTCTACCGCAGTGAATTCTGGCAATAAATGATGAAACTGATACACAAAACCAAGCGATTCATTGCGCAATTGCCCTTTTTGCGCTTCGCTTAGGCCAATTAAAGGTTTACCAGTTAATTCAACAGTCCCGCTTGTAGGTGTATCCAAACCACCTAACAAATGCAATAAAGTACTTTTGCCAGAACCTGATACACCAACAATCGCAACCTGCTCGCCTCGCGCAATATTTAAATCAATACCAGTTAGCACTGCCACATCCAAGCCGGTATACGTTTTGCAAAGATTGTTGCATGCAATAATGCTACTCATATCTTAAAGCCTCTGCTGGATTGATTTGAGAAGCCTTGTAACTCGGGTACAAAGTGGCAAGCAAGCTTAAAATGAAGGACATCACAATAATGGTGATGACATCATTCCATTCTAATTTTGAGGGTAAATCGCTGATGTAATACACATCTTTTGCCAAAAATTGTACTTGGAACAAGTTCTCGATAAATGGCACGATGGTGCTGATATTTAAGGCGATGAGTATGCCAAACACCGCGCCAATTAAAGTACCAACTACGCCAATTAATGCACCTTGCACTATAAAAATACACATAATGCTACGCGGGCTAGCGCCAAAAGTGCGCATAATGGCAATATCTGCACGCTTGTCAGTCACGGCCATTACTAGCGTTGACACTATATTAAACGCAGCAACCGCAACAATTAAAGTTAAGATAATAAACATGACACGCTTTTCTAGCTGTACAGCTTTAAAAAAGTTGGCGTGCTGTTGTGTCCAATCAGTAATAAAATAATTGCCATCTAATTTTTGCGCCAATTTAGCCGACATTGCTGGCGCCTCAAATAAATCATCTAGTTTTAATCGCAAACCAGAAACGTTCTCACCCATACGATAAAGCTTGGCCGCGTCATCCATGTGTATAAAAGCCAAACCCGCATCATATTCATACATGCCAATTTGAAACAGTCCAACCACCTTAAATTGTTTGATGCGTGGCACGACCCCTGCAGGTGTAAATTGACCTTGTGGCGCCATTAACACGACTTTATCGCCGATTGAAGCGCCCAGTAGCATGGCTAAATCTGCGCCTAACACAATATTAAATTCACCCGCATGTAAGTCCGTTAAGCTGCCTGCTTTCATATGCTTGCCAATATCGGCAACTTTATCTTCTTCATTTGGCAGCACACCGCGCACAATGGCGCCTTGCACCCCTTGCCCAAAGCTCAGCATGCCTTGCGCCATCACATAAGGTGCGCTTGCTTTCACTTGTGGTTGTGATTCAACTTGGCTTGCGAGTAACCGCCAATGATTAAGCTGATTATTCGCGCCAGTGATTTCTAAATGCGAAGCCACGCCCAAAATACGGGTACGCAACTCAGTTTGAAAACCATTCATCACTGATAGCACCACAATTAAGGCTGCAACGCCTAAAGCGATACCTATCATACTGGTCAGTGAGATAAACGAAATGAAATGATTTTTGCGCTTAGCGCGGGTATAACGCAACCCCACAAAAAGCTCAAACGGTAGTTTTGAAATAAAGGACATAGGGCGAATCTTAACATCAAAATCTAGGCATATTAAAACCCAAGCACATTAAAACCTGGTCACATTAAAGCCTAGCCTGTTTTCTACCCGAGAAGACTCTCACCCTATTGGAGAAATTTATTACTTAGAACGTTAGCGATGCACGCACCCATTCTCTCTGCTTTATGAGTGGCATGCCTAATTCGACGATTTTATCTTTGCCTTCAAGATTAATTCTTACTCTATTGCCACGCCTGTATTCGCGCCTTGGCACAATCAACGATAATTGATTTGATTTAGCATCATCTTCCTTATTTAATAACAAACCAGAAAATGTATTTTGCTGATTACTACCACTATCAACGTCATCCACAAAATAACCAGTAGCTGCTTCAGATAAACTGCGTTTCTCTATACGGCCAATTTGTACAGTCTTCGCATGCGTACCGTGCACCTCAAGGCCAGCACGATAATTGCCATTAGCCTGTTTTCTAATACTTCTAATTTCCGCAATCACTAATACATTTTTATCGTCAGAGGTGGTATACGCTATTAACTTACCTGGCTCTATCCAACTACTGTAGCTTTTGCCTAAATCAACCCCAATACCATTTGCGCTCTCATCTATCGCCCACCAGTTTTCATTTCCTAACAGCTTGGTAGTTGGTTTAGGATTGCTTTTATTTGTATGATACACGGCCATTTTCAATTCAAAGTCATACACATCTTTTTGCGTTGGCTGCTTATCTAGCGCAGGATTTAAGGCATCAGCACGGCGACAAATATCTTCTAAACCATAACTTACATTGATAAGCTTATTGCGTTTATCTCTACCATCTTTCCTGCGTTGGCGCTCATAGCCTTCAACACACCAATCCACACGTAATTTTTTAAACAGAGCAGCCAACACCTCGGTAGAGGCCATTTTTTCCAAGCCAAACTCATTTAGCGGCTTTTGTGTGTCTACCGCACACAAATAAGACTCAATCATATCTACCAATCTGGTAATTTTCCAAAACCGGTAATCCGCAAATTTTTCAACTGACCTAATTCGTTCTGGCCCTTTGTCTGTTTCGATATTAATAAAGAAGTGATACTTATCTAGCTTATATGCAGTAGTAATCACAGGATTGCTTGCCCAGACTTTTAATATTTGCTCGGCTAACTGAATTTGCAAACGGTTATAGTTACCTTTTTGTAAGGTATCTAACATAAAACCACGATTTAATATGGAAGCAATGCTAGTTTCTTTCTTTTTATGCGGATATAAAAAGATATTGGTGTTCATAATCGCCAAATTTTCAGCACATTTGATGACTTTACAAACATTAGCCCAAGTACCAACTGGCGCAGGTTGGTCATCAAAGTAGCGCAATTTTGCCATGATGAAAGTTGCATTGAGATGACGACATAAAATCAAATTCATTTTTTCAACTGTAAATTGAATCTGAATTTGCATTTGATAAAATGCAAGAAATTGTGTGTAAGCTAAATATAACTGTCTTTGATACGAATAGGCCACATCGTATATATCAGACTCTAATTTTCTATTTAATTTGTATAAACTCAAGAACTTATGAGTTCTTTTTGTGGCTTTTTTGTATGTTAACCGATCAATCTCAAGGACTAAATCGATACGTTTTTCTAGACTTATATTTGAGTTAAATTGAATTTTAGTTAGACGTTCTGTGATTTTTGCTAACGCTTCTAAGCCGTCCATTTCCTGTAAGGTGTTCACCCATGCAAGACTATCAACATCATCTTCACGATGTAAAGTCGACTGAATTTTAAGTTTTACTGCTGATAACATTTCAAATACCGCCAATTAAAATTAATAACTTTTCTTTTTATTAATTTCTACATTGCAAAGCGCATGCCAGTTTTTTTTAAGCTTCACTTTTTCTGAATACAGTTTATTAATACTGTTAAAATGTCGATATGTTTACTGGAATTATTCAAGCAGTTGGTGAAATTGATGCAATCACAAAAGCAGGTGAAGACCTTAAGCTATCAATTCTAGCTCACAATTTGAGTTTAGATGATGTGCAAATTGGCGACAGCATTGCAGTAAATGGTGTATGTTTAACTGCTACACATCTTAGCAAAACGCATTTTGACGCACAAGCTTCGAAAGAAACCTTAGCTGTGACAACAGGACTAAACAGCAAACAAACAGTCAACTTAGAAAAAGCATTGCGCTTGCAAGATAGGCTTGGTGGCCACTTGGTAAGCGGTCATGTCGATGCCGTCGGTCAAGTAATTCAGTATGAGGAACGTGGTGATTGCTGGCTATTAGCGATACTTGCGCCTCATAGCATTTCAAAATATATCGCAAAAAAAGGCTCCATTTGTGTGAATGGTGTAAGCCTGACCGTGAATAGTATCGAGCAAGATACTTTTACCATGAATATTATTCCGCATACTTTGGAAAATACAACATTAAAACTTCTTAAAGTTGGTAGTCAGGTCAATCTAGAAATCGACCAAATCGCACGCTATATAGAGCGTATCGCAGAATGGAATAACAGTAATGCCGCTTAAAGCACTTAGCCCAATAACCGATATTATCGCCGACATTAAAGCTGGCAAAATGGTGATACTGGTCGATGATGAAAGTCGCGAGAATGAAGGTGATTTCGTGATTGCCGCAGAGTTTGTTAGCGCAGAACACATTAATTTTATGGCCAAATATGGGCGTGGTTTGATTTGCTTAACGCTTTCTGAGGAACGTTGTAAGCAACTTGATTTACCGCCGATGGTCATCAAAAATGATTCTCGATTAGGCACGAATTTTACGGTATCGATTGAGGCCGCCAGTGGTGTCACGACAGGTATTTCAGCCGCCGACCGCGCAACTACTATCCAAGCCGCAGTTGCTAAAGATGCTAACGCTAAAAGCATCGTAAGCCCAGGCCATATCTTTCCGCTGGCTGCAGTGAATGGCGGCGTATTAGTGCGTGCAGGCCATACCGAGGCAGGAAGTGATTTGGCTGCACTTGCTGACCTTGAACCTGCTTCTGTCATTTGCGAAATTTTAAAGGACGACGGCGAAATGGCGCGTTTGCCTGACTTGGTTGAAATCGCGCAACGACATCATATTAAAATCGGCACCATTGCAGACTTAATTCACTACCGTAGTGAAAATGAAAAATTGATCGAGCGTGCTGCAGAGCGCATGGTGACTACTCCGTATGGTGAAATGCGCTTGGTAGCATATCGCGATAAAATTGCCAACGAAACACATCTGGCATTGGTAAAAGGCAAACCAACAGCAGATAATGAATGCTTGGTACGCGTGCACGAGCCACTCTCAGTGTTTGATCTGCTAGACAGCACTAGTTGCTCACATAGCTGGAATGCACTAAATGCGATGCAGGCAATAAACAATGCAGAGTGTGGCGTGATGGTACTATTGCATCATACCGAAAGTGGCGATGACGTTATCACGCGCATTCAAGGCGCGGATGAGCCAATTCGCTATAATCAAGAGTTGCGCACTTACGGCATAGGCTCACAAATCTTGTTAGATTTAGGTGTGCGAAAAATGCGCTTACTTGCTACACCACGCAAAATGCCTAGCATGATGGGTTTTGGCTTAGAGCTTACGGGTTACTATGAATCTAGTTAAGAAGCCCGATAACTACCAAACAATTGGTATAAAAGAATTTTGTGTTAAAATAGTAGCCATTGGAAAATATGAATCTCACAGGTCAGTTTCTCATCGCGATGCCCGCCATGACAGACCCATATTTTTCTAAAACCGTCACTTATATTTGCACACATAACCAAGATGGCGCAATGGGTGTCATCATCAATCGCTACGCCGATATTACGGTTGCCAACTTATTCCAACAAATCCAGCTAGAAACAGAATCTACACGATTACTCAATAAAAACGTGCACTTCGGCGGGCCTGTACAAATGGAACGTGGTTTTATTTTGCACGAACCCAACGCAGAATATGATTCCACCATTGTTATAAATGACGCAGTCGCTTTAACTACCTCCAAAGATATTTTAGAAGCTGTTGCGCAAAATCATAGTAGTCAAAAAAATGTACCAAAAAAAATGCTCATTGCTTTAGGTTATGCAGGCTGGACTGCGGGCCAACTTGAAAAAGAGGTCTCACAAAATGCTTGGTTGAGCTTAGATACTTCTGACACACAGCAGATTCACAAATTAATTTTTGATGCGGATAATTTAGACAAGTTTGATTTTGCCATGCGTTTAATGGGTCTCAATTTTGCCAACCTATCAGAGGTGGCTGGCCATGCTTAGTTATTACAACATATATAAATCGTGAATCAAAGCCATTTGCCCATATTAGAACGTAGCTACCCAGAAATTACTGGTACCGTTTTAGCATTTGATTTCGGTGAAAAACGTATCGGTGTAGCAACGGGTGAAACCATGCTTAAAGTAGCGCACCCGCTCGCCATTATAGAGGCGGAAGAGAACGAGATTAAGTTCGCACAAATTGCTAACATTATTCAAGAATGGCGTCCTAGTTTATTAGTTGTGGGCTTGCCCACACATATGGATGGCGAATCACACACACTTACACAGCTTTCTAAAAAATTTGCACAGCGGCTAGAAGGCCGCTTTAATTTACCAGTGACGATGATAGACGAACGCTTGAGTTCTGCCGAAGCCGCACAAAATTTGCGTGCGGCCGGCATGAAAGGGCGTGCGCAAAAATCGCTACTAGACGCAGTAGCCGCGCAAACCATATTACAATCTTATTTTGATAACTTATAGCCTGATAACTTAACACCTAATAAATTAATATAAATCTGACAACAAAATTGAACCTGAACACATAATGCAATTACCTGACCCTGAAAATCTGCTCACCGAAATTACGCTCAAAATTAAAGCGCAAATTGAGATAAATGGTATTGATAACAGCGCGCTAGTCGGCATTTACAGTGGGGGCGTTTGGATTATGCGGCGCATTCTAGAATCAATGCAACAAGTGATCCCTTATGGCTTGCTAGACGCAGCGCTCTACCGTGACGACTATGCTGAGCGTGGCTTAAAAGCTGCACCTAAGCCCGCACAAATTCCATTTGATGTGCAAGACAAACACATTATTTTAATCGACGATATTTTCTACACGGGACGCACTACCCGCGCCGCCATGAATGAGTTATTCGATTATGGCCGTCCAGCCAGTATTCAATTGGCCGTCTTAATTAACCGAGGCGGTGCGCAATTACCAATTGCACCAAATATTGTCGGAGCAGAAATTTTGCTCAAGGCCAATCAAAGCTTACAACTCTCGCAAGACACTAAAAACAAACTACACCTGACTTTAGAAGGCATCATTGAAAACTAAAATGCATAACCCGCAACTAGATGCTGATGGCAATTTAAAGCACCTTTTAACAATAGAAGGTTTACCTAAAAAAATCCTCACGCAAATTCTGGATACTGCTGAATCGTTTGTTGGTGTTGCCGAACGTGACATTAAAAAAGTGCCTTTACTGCGTGGTAAAACAGTGTGTAATATCTTTTTCGAAAACAGCACTCGCACACGTACCACTTTCGAAATTGCAGCAAAACGACTTTCTGCCGATGTAATTAATCTAAATGTTGGAACTTCTAGCCAATCAAAAGGCGAAACGATTTTAGATACAGTAGACAACCTCATCGCGATGCATGCTGATATGTTTGTGGTGCGCCATAGTCAAAGCGGTGCGGTACATTTTATTGCGCAACATGTGCCAGATAATATTAGCGTCATTAATGCGGGCGATGGGCGCCATGCGCACCCAACGCAAGGCTTGCTGGATGTATTTACAGTACGTCGCTACAAGCCAGACATGCATAATCTGCGCGTGGCACTGGTGGGTGATGTACTTCATTCGCGTGTGGCAAGATCTGAAATTCATGCACTCACCACACTTGGCGTACCAGAAGTGCGTGTTATCGCGCCAAAAACTTTATTGCCTGTCGATGTGGAAAAGTTAGGTGTACACGTGTTTCACGACATGAAAGCAGGCTTAAAAGATGTAGATGTGGTGATGATGTTGCGCTTGCAAAATGAACGCATGAGCGGCGCGCTTTTGCCTAGCGCACAAGAATATTTTAAAACGTTTGGCTTAACGCAAGACAAACTTGACCTCGCCAAACCCGATGCAATCGTCATGCACCCTGGCCCCATGAATCGAGGCGTGGAGATTGATTCCAGCGTTGCCGATGGCCATCAGTCAGTTATTTTGCCACAAGTGACGTATGGCATCGCTGTGCGCATGGCGGTAATGGCGATTTTAAATGGCGGCTCTCCATCAAGCCTAAGAGCCTCAGCCAGTGAGCAAACAGGAGGAGGCGCATGAAAATTCATATTAAAAGTGGGCACCTCATCGACCCAAAAAATAACATCGATAGCAAACAAGATGTGTTTATTGCTGCAGGTAAAATTGCTGGTATAGGCAAAGCGCTAGATGGTTTTGTTGCAAATCAAACCATAGATGCAAGAGGCTTAATTGTTTCACCTGGATTTGTAGACTTATCTGCAAGGTTACGCGAACCTGGTTCTGAATATAAAGCCACACTAAAAAGTGAACTGCAAGCCGCACTTGCTGGTGGCGTCACCAGCCTCGCCTGTCCGCCCGATACAGATCCTGTCCTAGACGAACCAGGATTAGTAGAGATGCTCAAGCACCGCGCTAAACAGTTAAATTTGGCACATGTGTACCCGTTGGGGGCGCTCACCCGTAAGCTTGAAGGCAAACTTTTAACCGAAATGTGCGAGCTCACGCAAGCAGGCTGTGTAGGTTTTAGTCAAGCGGATAACGCAATTACTGATACACAAATACTGTGGCGCGCTTTTGAATATGCGGCGACGTTTGGATATACGATATTTTTACGTGCTGAAGATTATTACCTTGCACAAAACGGTGTGGCGCATGACGGGGAGATTGCCAGTCGTCTTGGCTTAAAAGGCATTCCCGCTGCAGCAGAAGGCTTAGCGATTGCCAGCATTTTACGCATCGCCCAAGAAACCAAGACAAAAATACACCTATGTAGACTTTCTACTGCAGAAGGTGTTGAATTAGTCAGGCAAGCAAAAAAACAGGGTGTGCAAGTTAGCGCCGATGTTAGCACACAGCATTGCCATTTAACCGACCACGATATAGGCTACTTTAACGCATATGCCAATCTCAAACCGCCATTACGCTCAGCGCGTGATAAAGCCGCTTTATGCCAAGGCCTTAAAGATGGCACAATAGATGCCATTTGCTCTGACCATACTCCTGTGGATGACGACGCTAAGTTATTACCTTTTACCGAAGCTGAAGCTGGTGCATCTGCACTAGAACTGCTATTGCCACTTACCCTTAAATGGGCAACAGAGAACAAAGCCTCTATGTTTGAAAGCATTGCAAAAATCACTAGCCAACCAGCCAGTATTTTGGCAATTTCTGGCGGGGATTTAAGCGTTAATGCCGATGCAGATATTGCGATTTTTAACCCTAATACAGAGTGGAAAGTAAGCGCTAGCCAACTCAAGAGCCAAGGCAAAAATACACCATTTTTAGGTTTGAGTATGATAGGGAAAGTACAATACACCCTTCTACATGGGCAAGTTGCTTATCAGAGCTAGTAAAATTTAATTACAGCAATTTTTAATTACTTGACGTTTTTGTAAAAGTCGCAGATAGTTACTATCCTGGTTACGTAACAATTGATATTACTTTTGATTTAACCATTATTATTGGGGAATAAAAATGAGTTCACTTTTAAGTTCATTAGGCTGTTGTTTTTGGTGGTTTCTTGCAGGGACTTTACTTGGCTGGTTGCTTAATAAATGCTTGTGCAAATGCTGCTGCAAAACGCCATCTAGCAACAAAAATACTACCCAAGCAAAAATAGCTGATGCTCCTACAAAAAGTGTAACTCCTCCAGTTGTCAAAGTGTCAGAATCGCTTAAAGCTGTTGCGCCAGTAATGGCAAAACCAGCCGTAGCTGCTAAGCCTAAGGCCGCCGTAAAACCAAAAGCGGCGAAACCTAAAGCCGCTACCAAGCCCAAAGCCGCACCTAAAGCTGCCAGCATTGACATTGCAGCTGCGAAGAAGGCGGGATTTACCATTAAAAATGCTGACGATTTAACAGTGATTGAAGGTATTGGCCCAAAAATTAATGACTTATTTAAAAATGCTGGTGTTAAAACCTTCGCTCAAGTTGCAGCTGCTAGCGTGCCACAGATGCGTAAAATTTTAGATGATGCTGGTTCACGCTACCGTATTGCCAACCCAGGCACTTGGGCGCAACAAGCAGCCTTGGCCGCATCCAACAAATGGAGTGAGCTCAAAAAATTGCAAGATGAGCTTTCAGCTGGCTTGAAAAAATAATCCAAGGTGACCAACATGCATAACAATCAATCGATGCATTATCCTAGCTATGCTCGCTGGAGTTGGATAGTTGCGATTATCCTCGCCATAATTTTGCTATGGATGCTATTCACTGGACATGGCCCAAACACCTCTTGCTGTACTGCCACCCCTGTGCCTATGGCTACTGATGGTGTTACGCCTGATGTGGAGTCCTCTGCTGTCGCGCAAGCATTTGGATTTACTGCGACTGCAAATGATTTTACGAGCGATGGCGACAACGCCAATGTCAGTTGGTTTAACAATTCAGACGCGCTAAAAGCATTATTAGTTGGTGGTGAAGACTTGCAAGCGCAAGGCGACGACAAAGAAGTAGTATTAAGGGGCTCCGTAAGCTCTGAAGAAGTCAAGCAGAAAATAGAGTCAGATGCACAAGCATTCTTTGGGTCTAGTGTCACAGTTGATAATCAAATATTAGTGAAAAGTGCAGATCCTGTGGCAGCAACTGTTGCTCCCCCTGCGGCTAAGCTTTACTTTGATACTGCTGTCGCAGCACAACCAGCGGATAGTGCCACCACACTGGCGCCAATCATTGCTTGGCTAAACGCCAACCCTACTGCTAAAGCGATTATTTCTGGCTACCATGACTCTAGAGGTGGCCAAGCTAGAAATAAGCAATTAGCTAAAGATCGTGCGCAATCCACCTATGATGCATTAGTAGCAGCTGACATAGACGCATCTAGAATTGAGATGCGCAAGCCGCAAAGCATTGATGGCGGTGCAGATTTAAATGTGGCCAGACGCGTAGAAGTGTCCGTAGAATAAGGTAAGTAAACCAATCAATAAAAAAGCCGATGAATTTCATCGGCTTCTTTATTGTTCAAAATATCTACTTTACCTAACTAAACCATGCCCATTTAGACCATACCTAGGTGGTCTAGGCCAGATGAGTTATCTCTAAGCTTAGCATCTTTACCATGTAATTTTATTTTCAAACGTAGATCATTTACCGAGTCAGCATTACGTAAGGCATCTTCATAACTCACTGCGCCTGATTCATGCAAATCAAACAAGGCTTGGTCGAACGTTTGCATGCCCAGCTCTCGTGAGCGACTAATAATCTCTTTAATTTCGTGCACGTCGCCTTTAAAAATTAAATCAGAAATTAATGGAGAGTTAATCATAATTTCAATCGCAGCTGCACGGCCAATGCCATCGGCTTTTGGTATCAAGCGTTGTGATATAAAGGCACGCGTATTCAACGATAAATCCATCAACAATTGGTGACGACGTTCTTCTGGGAAGAAGTTAATAATACGATCTAGCGCTTGGTTTGTGCTATTTGCATGCAATGTTGACAAGCATAAATGGCCAGTTTCAGCAAAGGCAATGGCATAATCCATCGTCTCACGATCGCGAATTTCGCCAATCAAAATAACATCTGGCGCTTGGCGTAATGTGTTTTTTAACGCAATATGCCAGTTATCGGTATCCACACCGACTTCACGTTGCGTAATAATACAGTTCATATGCTCATGCACAAACTCTACGGGGTCTTCAATGGTAATGATATGCCCATAACTATTTTCATTACGATAACCCACCATCGCCGCTAAAGAGGTTGATTTACCCGAACCCGTACCTCCAACAAAAATCACCAAGCCGCGCTTGGTCATCGCGATGTCTTTAAGCACTTCTGGTAGACCTAAGTCATCAAAACTTGGGATTTTTGAGGTAATTGTCCTAAACACAAGTCCGACTGAGCCGCGTTGTACAAAGGCATTCACGCGAAAGCGCGCAACACCAGGAATGCCAATAGCAAAGTTACATTCATTGGTCGCATCAAACTCGGCGGTTTGTTTATCATTCATAATAGAGCGCGCAATTTCGCGCGCCTGCTGCGAAGTCAGTACCTGCGAGCTCACTGGCGTCAACTTTCCATCAATTTTCATTGCTGGCGGAAACCCCGTTGTGATAAACATATCAGATGCCTTTTTTCCTAGCATCAATCGCAATAAATCAAAAACAAATTTCTCGGCTTGACCTTTTTCCATCTTAAAATCCTAAATTAATTTAACATTTAGCTAGTTAGCCAACACATTAATTAACCAACAATAGTGTCTTTATTTGCGGCCTTACCACGCGCCTCATTGGCAGAAATGACATTACGGCGTACTAAGTCTTGTAAGTTTTGATCTAGTGTTTGCATACCAATATTTTGGCCTGTTTGAATCGCAGAATACATTTGCGCCACTTTATTTTCACGAATTAAATTTCGAATTGCTGGCGTGCCTATCATAATCTCATGCGCGGCCACTCGGCCTTGTTCATCTTTTGTCTTGCATAAGGTTTGAGAAATAACAGAGCGAAGCGACTCTGACAACATAGAACGTACCATTTCTTTTTCTGCCGCTGGGAACACATCGACAATACGGTCTACCGTCTTAGCAGCGGAACTCGTATGTAAAGTACCGAACACCAAATGGCCTGTTTCTGCTGCAGATAGCGCTAAGCGTATCGTTTCCAAGTCGCGCATCTCGCCTACGAGAATCACATCTGGATCTTCACGCAATGCACTTCTCAATGCATTCTGGAAAGACAAGGTATGTGGGCCAACTTCACGTTGGTTAATTAGACATTTTTTTGATGTATGCACAAATTCAATCGGGT
>JANNOS010000005.1:0-7777 GCA_031399315.1 Methylophilaceae bacterium
CCATTAATAATCCACTCATCCGCTTCGCGGCGCGAGCAAATGCCGCGCTCTGCCATCACTTTAGAAAGGCGAGGCTGTTCTACATTGACGGGCGATGATTTGTAGGCTGCTTTTGCCGCAGCGCCATATTGCGGCGTTGCCGTGCCGTCATAACCATCGCGCACCTTACCTCCACGACGCGGCGCTTGGCGATATTGTGGCTCGTTTTTATCAGGACGTGGAGTTACGCGTGTATCGATACCTGCTGGCTTGTGTTGTTTAGGTTCTGATGGTTTAGTTTCGCTTGCAAAGTCAGCACGTAAGTCACTTCTCAAAGGCTTATTATCATCAGATTTCTGCTCAAAAGGTCTTTCAGATGCATGCTCTGGGACTGAGTACCCATGCGGCTTCCCGTCATGTCTGTGATTGCGCTGACGCATGTTATCTGGTTTAGTGGTGTGCGTAGCTCTTTTATCTAAACTAGCCTCGTCATTCCCGCGTAGGCGGGAATCCATTTTGGGTTTTTCAGCATAAGGCCTATCCTCAGCATCACGAATTACAGGCTTAGGCGGCGCTACTGTTCTATCGCGCTTTGCAGGGTCGGCACGCCGCACAGGGGTTTTGCTGGCGCTTGGCGCATCGTTTGATTTTTTGGTGATTTTAAGAGTGGTCAAAATTAGCTACAAGGTTTTGTCAATAAAGCTATTTTAACAAACAATTGCCTACGCCCCTATGGATAATTAACCCTAATAATCTTTATAAAAACGTTTACCAAGTACGTATTTAAGTTTAAACTAGACTAACTTAACTTAGTTTAATGGAGTAAGTAATGCAAACCATCAACATTCACCAGGCCAAAACACAGCTTTCAAAATTAGTTGAGCAAGCTGTGAATGGCGAATCTTTCATCATTGCAAAGGCTGGCAAGCCGCTGGTTAAAGTCACCAAGCTAGATGCGCCAGCACCACAAGCCAAAAAACGCATCGGTTTTATGACGGGGCAATTTAGCACGCCAAAAGACTTTGATGAAATGGGCAAGCAAGCAATCGCCAAACTGTTTGGTGTGGAATAGCGCGCATGAAATTATTGCTAGATACGCACATTTTACTTTGGGCTGCGGCCGAGCCAGAGCAACTTTCAAGCAAAGCAAAAGCGCTGATTGAAGACCCAGAAAACCAGCTTTATTTTAGCGCCGCCAGCCTGTGGGAAATCTCCATTAAAAACAAACTGGGTAGAGCCGATTTTAAAGTGGATTTGGCGGTATTAAGACGTAATTTACTAGACAACGGTTTTGAAGAAATCGCCATTAACAGCGCACATACAATTGGTGTAGATGCCTTACCCAATATCCATAAAGACCCGTTTGACCGCATGTTAGTTGCACAAACAGCCGTTGAAGGTATTACGCTAATGACAGCGGATAGTATGGTCGCAGAGTATCCTGTGGCGATAGAAAGTGTATAGTTCATGAGGTTTCTACTTACTACTCACTAACTCACTATGTTAATGACTAATGAAAATCTATGTGTTGATAACCCTCAAATCAAAGAAGTGTTTGAGTTGGAAACTGGTGAATATTACACAGCCCAACAAGCCATAGGAAATGACTACGATAAAACTGTAAAGCTTCGTATGAAGCTGTTAGAAAAGATTAACGAAGGCAACCCTATCTATCGTTGTCCAATGTGCCATGTAGCCGTTTATCTCGCTTGTAATAGACATAATGATGATAAGAAATTCTATTTTAAACATCGTGTTGAAGATGGCAATTGTCCTGCTATCACTCGTGGAACACTTACCAAAGAACAGATAGAAGCTATTAGATATAATGGTGCAAAGGAAAGTCCAGCCCATATTAGGATGAAAGAAATCATCTATGAAAGTCTTTTACAGGATCCAAATTTCACAGAACCCAAACTTGAAAATGTTATTAAAGGTGCAGATAGGAAAACATGGAGAAAACCTGATATTCAAGCTGTATGGAAAGGTGAATTAAGAGTTGCTTTTGAAGTGCAACTATCAGTTACATTTTTAGAAATTATCGCGCAAAGAAGACTATTTTATAAAGCTGAAAATAGTTTGATTTGTTGGATTTTCAAAAAGTTTGATAAAGAAAATGCCTTGATGACACAAGATGATATTTTTCATAACAATAATCAAAACTTATTCCTAGCCAGCGAAGATACCCTTAAATCATCAAAACAAAATAAAGCTCTTATGTTGAATTGTCATTGGCATGAGCCAAAGATAAACCATAACAACATAGTGAAAGAGTGGAATAGTAAATATGTGAAGTTCAAAGAATTGGGATATGACATAGATAAGCAAGCTATCTATTATTTTGATTATAAAAATGAACATGAAAAGCTAATTAATAAATTAGAAAATGGTGATTTAAAAGAAAGATTTGAAGAGTGGTGGATTAAACACAATCACCCACCTGAATATAATGGTGAGTGGAAAGCCTTTGTAGATGAATTTACAAACAAGGATATTTACATACATGAGTATCCGTATCAAATAGACAATTTAATCAGTGGGCTATATTCAGCAAAATATGGAAGAGTAATAGGTTGTAGCCATAGCAAGCTCATACAAGTTGCTCATACAATTGCTAATTTAAGAAATGATAAGAGTGTATTGCAAATGTTTAGAGTTGCATTACTTGTTTATAATCGTGGGAATCAAATAGTAGAAGAAGATAAAAGTGGTTTGTGGAAAAAGAAATCTGATGAATTCAGAAAGCTTCTTTACAGCACTAATGACTATCAACGAAATAAAAATTTAGATGATTTAATGAAATTCCTATTTCCAGAATTGATGAAAAAAGAGGTATGGACAAAACTAAAGTCATTTGATGACAAGCATAATCTCAACAATCTATAAAAACATAGCCCTATGAAATCAATAATAGAGCTTTATTTTTACCACTTCAAGAATCACTCAACTTATCAGCACATTTTCAGAGTGGCTTGAGCTTAGCTGGCTTTTTATTAGCGGAAAATATCGAAAAGTGATTAGACTTTTTGATAAACCTCGCTACCTTTTTTCACAAACTCAATCGCTTTTTCTTGCATACCTTTTTGTAGTGCTTCTTCGCCGCTTACACCTAACTTATCGGCATAATCACGCACATCTTGTGATATTTTCATGCTGCAAAAATGTGGGCCACACATACTGCAAAAATGCGCTTGTTTCGCGCCTTCTTGCGGCAGGGTTTCGTCGTGGAATTCTTTGGCTTTCTCTGGGTCAAGTCCCAAATTAAATTGGTCTTCCCAACGGAATTCAAAGCGTGCTTTACTCAAGGCGTTGTCGCGAATTTGTGCACCCGGATGACCTTTAGCCAAGTCCGCCGCATGCGCTGCGATTTTGTAGGTGATGATACCAACGCGTACGTCTTCTTTGTCTGGTAGACCCAAATGCTCTTTCGGTGTTACATAGCAAAGCATCGCACAGCCGTACCAGCCAATCATGGCGGCACCAATACCTGAGGTGATGTGGTCATAACCTGGTGCAATATCAGTGGTTAAAGGGCCAAGCGTATAAAAAGGCGCTTCACCGCAATGCTCAAGTTGTAGTTCCATGTTTTCTTTAATGAGATGCATCGGCACATGGCCTGGGCCTTCGATCATACATTGCACGTCATGCTTCCAGGCGATTTGTGTCAACTCACCTAGTGTTTTCAATTCGGCAAACTGTGCTTCATCATTGGCATCGTAAATTGAACCTGGGCGTAAGCCATCACCTAAACTAAAGGCAACGTCGTATTGCTTCATGATTTCGCAGATATCTTCGAAATGCTCATAAAGGAATGACTCTTTATGATGTGCTAAACACCATTTGGCCATAATAGAACCACCGCGCGACACAATACCTGTCATACGTTTTGCCGTCATCGGGATGTAAGCCAAACGTACGCCTGCATGGATGGTGAAGTAATCCACGCCCTGCTCTGCTTGTTCGATTAAAGTATCGCGAAAAATTTCCCAAGTTAAATCTTCAGCCTTACCGTTTACTTTTTCCAGCGCTTGGTAGATAGGCACGGTACCGATTGGCACTGGCGAATTGCGGATAATCCATTCGCGGGTTTCGTGGATGTTTTTACCAGTCGATAAATCCATCACAGTATCGCCACCCCAACGTGTGCCCCACACCATTTTTTCAACTTCTTCGGTGATGCTAGAGCCAAGCGCTGAGTTACCAATATTGGCATTGATTTTAACCAAGAAATTACGGCCAATAATCATCGGCTCAATTTCAGGGTGATTAATATTCAGTGGAATAATCGCGCGACCAAGTGCCACTTCACTGCGTACAAATTCTGGCGTGATGGTTTTAGGAATGCTGGCGCCAAAATCGTGGCCTTTGTGCTGCGTTTGCAGTAACTCGCTCATGTTTTCGCGGCGCTGATTTTCGCGGATAGCGATGAATTCCATCTCTGGCGTGATAATGCCTTTGCGTGCGTAGTGCATTTGGCTGACGTTCATGCCAGCTTTGGCGCGACGCGGTAAACGCAACAGGTTGAAGCGCATTTCCGCCAATTCTGGATCAGTTTTACGTTGATGACCGAACTCAGAACTTGGGCCATCGAGTTGTTCGGTATCGTTACGTTCTTCAATCCATGTTGCGCGCAATGCGGGCAAGCCATTACGGATATCAATGCTGACATTTGGGTCGGTGTAAGGGCCTGAGGTATCGTAAACAACGACGGGTGGATTTTTTTCTGCGCCAAATTGTGATGGCGTATCGCTTAAGCTAATTTCGCGAAACGGCACTTGAATATCAGGACGAGAGCCTTGCACATAAATTTTGCGCGATTTGGCAAATGGTTTGGTGGTGGCTTCGTCAACACTGGCCTCAGCGCTTACAAATTTGGAGATGTTTTTAGATAATACTTTATCGATGGCATTCATGGCGCGTTCCTAAAAGAAAAAGCATAGGAAGCAGAGTTAAGCTTTACCTATGTATGTTTAGTAGGAAAGCACATAAAGCTGCTTTGCCTATGGTTAATTTGTAGGAAAGCATATAAAACTGCTTTCCTACGGCGGCATTACCCGCATCAGGTTCAAAGGGTGATTCTCACTGGCTTATTTTTTCAAATAAATCAGACCCCTAGCAATGGAAGAAATGTACGCGAAAAGCGCAGCAAAAGCAAGGTTGTTTAATAGATTACAAGTGTTTAGCAGAGGATGTAAGGCTGGCGAACTGCAATAATGGTTAGATTTTTTTAAAGAAAAATGTTATAAAGTCGTTAGAAGAATGGAACAACAATTTTAAGTTAAATTAAAGTAGGCACTATATGATATTAATCGCAATTTATTATTTATTAGCAATTGCTGTGCTGACCCTCCATTTCACTGGCCACTTAGAACGCTGGAACATGGAATGGATGGTGTTTGTGTTTGCGTTGACGGTGTTCCCAGCAGTTTTGTATTTGTAGTTAAACTTAATACTCTTAAAACGGTTTTTTCAAAAACGGCGCAGCAAGCGCCGTTTGTTTTTTAAGCCCCATGTTGACAGCTTTCGGTAATACGCCATTCAGCCAAGCAAACAAGCTTTGTGGCTGACCAATAAATACTTCCTGTTTCTCTTTTTCTAGCGCATTAACAATGATTTCTGCCACAGTTTCGGCATCGTCCATTTTGCCGCTGGTTTTATCCCACATAGCGACTGTGTTTGCATCGTTCATGGCAGTTTTGATACCACGTGGGGCGATGTAAGTCACACCGATATTGGTATCTACTAACTCGCGCCGCAAGGCTTGTGAAAAGCCGTGTACAGCAAACTTAGTCGCGCAATAAGTTGCAAAATGCGGAAAACCTAATGAGCCAAGCACGGAGCCGATAAACACAAAATGGCCTTGATTTTTGGCTTGAAAATCACCCACTACAGCGCGCGTAAGTTGTATTAAAGCGGTCACATTGGTTTGAACCATTTGTGCTATACGCGCATCACTTTGGTTTTGTAGCTCAATAAAATCGAGCACACCTGCATTGTTAATTAAAATATCAATTTCGCCCAATTGCTGCTTAGCTTGTGCTGCAATCTGATGACTAATCCCTGTCTCATTTAAATCTGCTTGAATAATATATGCCTTGCCACCACCCTTATGGATATTGGCTTGCAGGGCATTTAATTTGGCACTGTCGCGCCCTACTAATACTAAAGTCGCGCCTTTTTGCGCGAGCAGCATGGCAATAATTTGGCCGGTGCCGCCTGTGGCGCCAGTGAGTAAAATACGTTTGTTGGCAAGATTCATGGCGATTCCTTAATACACAGTCCGAGTTTCAATTTCTCTAAATATATCACCATATAATTTGTAAAAGTTTTTGGCGGCATGGATTAATAGTTGTTTATCGTTTTTGTCGGTGATTTTGTTAACAATCTCTTCGTAAAACTTAGTATGTCCAACATCTAAAGCACCATGTGAAGAGAGATAGCTAAAACAAGCGGGTGGTAGATTTAGGTTTTGCGATAAACTTTTAGCAGCTTGGCTGGCGGCAACTGTGCTGGTGCCTTCTAGCACCAATACCATGCCAAAAAATCCAATGGGATTTACGCGCTGAATCATGTCGTAGGCATAAGCCACCATTAGCTCGGTAGCTAGGCTGGGGGTGGCCTTGCGCACGACTTCTTTATCAAACCCACAAGCAGCAATATCGTCTAGCACCCATTCTTGGTGTCCCATCTCTTCTTCAATATATTCGCCAATGGCGGTACGTAGCCACTCATATTGCTCACTTAAGCGGCCGCCACAGGCCATTAATAAAGGCACAGTGTGTTTTACATGATGATAAGCTTGGTTTAAAAAAGCGACATAAGTTTGTAGTGATAGTTTGCCTGTAGCACCTTTTGTAATAAGCGGTAGGCTAAGTAATTCTTTGCGTTCCGCCTCGGTGGCGGCCAGTAATTCATTGTAAAAAGTCATGCAGTTTCCTTATATAAATCGTTAATTTTTTGTTGATACGTTTGCAAAATCGCATCACGTTTCAGTCGTCCATTAGGCGTGAGCTGGCCATTTTTTACGCCAAAAGGCGCATCTGCTAGCACCCATTTGGATATACGTGCGTAATCTGGCAGTAGTTGGTTAATTGCCTCAATTGCTTTATAAATCAATATAGGCGTGCTATCAGCTTGGGTGACTATGACGGCGACATTGAACGGTTTGGCCTCGCCAAACACACAGGCTTGCAAAATATACGGTGAATTTAACAAGCTGGATTCTACCCATTCTGGTGATACGTTGCGCCCAAACGAGGTGATAAAAATATTCTTTTTGCGCCCATTAATGAATAAAAATCCGTCATCATCCATGTAGCCAATATCGCCAGTTTTGATGAACTCATTTCTTACTTCTGCGCCTGTCATCTCTGCGCTGCTTGTACCTGTGTAGCCCAGTAAATTCGAGCCTTTTACAAGAATCTCGTTATCTTCTGAAAACTGGATTGCAATATGCGGTAAAGGCTTGCCAACACTACCAATTTTTCTGGCATTTGGTGTGTTAAGTGCCACGACGGAAGCGCTTTCTGATAGGCCATAGCCTTCAAATACTGGCAAATCAAGTTGCTTGGCACGTTCCAATAAGTTTTTGGAAACATGTGCGCCGCCAACGGCCAAAAAACGTAAATACGGTAATTTTGTTGCACCTGTCTCAAGCGCCGAAATTAGAGCGCTAAGTAGTTCAGGGATTAAAATCGCTGTATTGGCTTGGGTTTGTAGCAAAGCGCTGTGTAATTTTTTAATGTTTAACTGACTGCCGCTTAAACCAGTTTTGTCGCTTGGTAATACATATACGGTT
>JANNOS010000027.1:0-27260 GCA_031399315.1 Methylophilaceae bacterium
TTACTCCTGGGCAGAATCTGGCTATGAACAAAAATTGCCCGAAACGGCTATCTCAAGTGGCATGGAAATTGAGCATGAGTTCTTAGATGCTGCAGGCACAGCAGTCACCACGGCCCACTTAGGCGATGAGTTGACTGTACGCGTTCGAGTACGCGCGACCGAGCGAGATTACATAAATCAAGTAGCATTGGTAGATGTGTTGCCAGGCGGTTTAGAACCTGTGTTATCAAGCCCCGCCGATGCTGAAGATGCCAATATGCCGCTGTGGCGCAAACGCCTAGGTGGCAGCAGTAGTTGGGCGATTGATTATGCAGATATTCGCGAAGACCGTGTGATTTTTTACGGTAATGTGAACAAGACCATGACAGAAGTCACCTACAAAGTACGTGCTACTAATGTGGGCGAGTTTGTTGTGCCAGCAGCTTATGGCGAGGCGATGTATGAGCAAAAAATATTTGCTCGCGCAGCAGGTGCGCGGTTTAAGGTCAATGCAGTCAAAGTTAAATAAGTGGGTGGGATTTATATGTGGCTATCGTTACCCTCCCCTAACAGGGCGAGGGCGAGGGGGGGTAAAAATTAACCATGCACATTGGCACTGAAAAAAGCCGTCACCCCGCACCCCCATCCCAACCTTCCCCCTAATAGGGGAAGGAGTATGTTTTTATTTTGAGCAAAATTTCTATGGTGTTTAAAACCATTGTCAACAAGCGCGGTTTAGCTTGCTTAGTGTTCATATTGGTTAGCTTAGTATTACTTAGGCTGCTACCTAAGCCTGATTTAGCGCTAGCCTATCCTAGCTCACGCAGTGTAACGGCAAGCCGTGGTGAGTTGCTGCGTTTAATGCTGGCCAGTGACGAGCAATATCGGCTGTGGACGCCCATTAGCCAAATTGCTCAGCCCATGCAACAAGCCGCTTTGTTGTATGAAGACCGCTGGTTTTATTGGCATATTGGTGTCAATCCGGTGGCATTAATCCGTGCTACTTTTTCTACTGGTTTAGGTAGCAGGCGTATAGGTGGCTCCACCATTACCATGCAACTTGCACGCCGGCTTTACAATATAAATAGCCGTAGCGTAACTGGTAAACTCAAGCAAGCAAGCCTTGCCATTTGGTTAGAGCTACGTTATAGCAAGCGTGCCATTCTAGAAGCCTATTTAAACTATGCACCGTATGGCGGCAACGTGGTAGGCGTGGGCGCAGCCAGTCTTGTATATTTGCATAAACCTGCAGCGCAACTTAACCTGAATGAGGCGATTAATTTAGCCGTTATTCCGCAAAACCCTAACAAACGCTTAGCAGACAATGCCGCAACTTCTGCCAGTTTGCATGCAGCGCGTACTCGGTTAGCACAATTATGGTTGGCAAAAAATCCGCAAGATGCAGCGCAGTTAGATGCGCTTGCTTTAAGCATTTCATTTAAAAACCGCAAACAGTTGGCTTTTGCCGCGCCACATTTGGTGGAATATGTGTTGCAACATGCGCAAGGCAACATAATTCAGACTGCGCTCGATTTGCCTATGCAACAAACGCTAGAACGTGTGCTGACAAAATATGTGCAGTCTCGGCGAGATGTGGGTATAAATAACGCGAGCGCATTGTTAATCGACAGCACTACTATGCAGGTAAAAGCGCTCGTGGGTTCGGCCGATTATCATGACGCTACGATAGCAGGCCAAGTCAATGGCGTATTGGGCAAGCGCTCACCTGGCTCTACGCTTAAGCCTTTTATTTATGCGCTTGCGCTGGACCAAGGCTTGATTCATTCGGCATCTATTTTAAAAGATGCACCAAGTAATTTTGGCGTATTTACCCCAGAAAATTTTGATGGTCGCTTTAACGGACCAATATCGGCGCAAGATGCCCTGATTCGTAGCCGCAATATCCCTGCAGTGAGTTTGGCCGCAAAATTAAGCAAGCCTAGCTTGTATGATTTTTTAAAGCTTGCCCAAGTACAAAAACTGCAAAGCGAACAACATTACGGACTAGCCTTGGTACTTGGCGGTGGCGAAGTAACCATGGAAGAGCTCGCGCAGCTTTATGCGATCTTGCCAAATCACGGAGAATGGCGCGAGCTAGAGTATCTAAAAAGTAATCATCTTAATCAAAAACCTTTGCAATTATTGAGTGATGAAGCCGCTTATATCGTGCTAGATATGTTGCGCAAAACACCACGGCCAGATACCTTTAACATGGCGCACCCTCCAATCGCATGGAAAACAGGTACATCTTGGGGGTTTAGAGACGCTTGGACAGCAGGTGTGTTTGGCCGTTATGTGTTGGTGGTGTGGGTAGGTAATTTTGATGGCGTAAGCAACCCCGCGTTAATAGGCATAGAAACCGCCGCTCCACTGTTTATGCGTATGGTGGATGCATTGCGGGCGCAGCATCTGGACGCAGGCGCGTTTGTTACCGCACAGCCCGCCAATTTGCAGCGTGTTGCTGTGTGCGCAGCCAGTGGTGATTTACCAAATAAAGAATGCCCTGTGACCACCCAAGCATGGTTTATCCCTGGTAAATCGCCCGCCAAAGTAAGCACATTGCACCGCACGGTGTTGGTTGATAGCCGCACAGAATTGGTGGTGTGTCAGCCTAATGCATTCACAAAACCTCAAGTGTTTGAATATTGGCCATCGGACATGCAAAGCCTGTTTAAGCGTGCGGGCATGCCGCTACGTAAACCGCCACAGGACACGTGTAGTGGCCAAGAACAAGCCTTGCATATTGTTACCCCCATGCGCGGTGTGACGCACTTGCAGCGCATCCGCCGTGAAGAGCCTATTTTATTAAGGGCAGAAGCCAGCATCACTAGCGGTAATCTCTATTGGTTTGCAGATAACGCCTTAATTGGTCAAACTAAAGCCAGCGAAACCATGAGTTGGCTACCACCACATGCGGGTAAATATGGCTTACGCGTGGTCGATGATAACGGCAATAGCGACACGCGCGAAATTACGATAGAAAGTGTCGAGTAGACTTAGCTGTTAATGGCTTGGGCAAATTGTTTGTAAAGCACAGGCGCAATGGTTTTTAAATTATGCTCTTTTTCTATTCGCCTGCGCCCTTCTTTACCCATTTTTGTTAATGTGTTTGGCGATGCAGTAAGCGCTAGTTTCATTGCAGAGGCAATATGCTCAATAGAACCAGCGGGTATCATCCAGCCACATGTTTCATCCACTAGCTCTGGTATGCCTGCAATATAAGTTGAAATGACAGGTCGCCCCAGTGCGAACGATTCCATAATCACTACGGGCAAACCTTCGGCAAAGCTGGGTAATAAAAGTGCACGACTTTTTGAAAGCAGTTCTTTTACCTCTTTATTAGCTTTCCATCCGTGTAAAACCACCATGTTTCTGACATCATATTTGTCAATTGCTGCTTCAAGTGCAACACGAGATTCGCCATCGCCAATGAAATGCACCTTCATATTTGGGAATTCGTTTTTAAGTTGTGCCAAAGCGGGAGGGAAAAGCAATTGTGCCTTTTGTGGGCATATTCTGCCGACACATACAAAAGATTGATTTGCTGCCTCAAATTCGTAGCTGGGTGCAAAGTCATCTACATGGAGACCGCAGTGAGAAATGATAATTTTATCCCAATATTCATAGCTACTAAAACGCACTAATTGCACGCGACAATAGTTAGAAATAGCCACTACAAAGGCTGCGTGCTTCACTTTAAGGTGCATACTTAACGCGCTAGGGTCAACAAATTCATCTGGTCCATGCGCAGTAAAGCTGTAGCTCGCCCCGCCCATTTGTTTAGCAAGCATCGCTACAGTAGTTGCATTGGTTGAAAAGTGTGTATGTACATGCTTCAACTCATTTTGTTTACATAAGCGATAAAAATAAGTTGCTTGCAGCAAGTATGCAAAATGCTTAATAGAAAGACCACCTGAGTTTCTGCAAACTTTTACCCACAAACTTAATGCACGAAAAAGCCCTATAGAATTAAAAAAAATGACAACAAAAAACGACTTTAATAATAGATATGTATTGTCCGTTAATAAATAATGCGTGTGTGCTTGGTCGGCTATATCTAAAGGGTCAACTAGCTCCCCCCCCCAATGCCGCACCGCATAACGTTTAATCTCTAACCCTAATGCTTCAAGACTTTCTATCTCACGGCGTATAAATGTCGTGCTTGTCATTGGGTATGAATTCATTAAATAACCTATTTTCAATATCAGCGCCCTTTAAATTTAAAATTATTTGCTGGATTTAGACAATTTTTTTGCTTGTTCGACTACACGCAGGACTTCGCTGGAGAAACTAAGTGGCATGACATCGCTTTCCTTTTCCCCAGCGCGATATAACGCACAAAAGTGATTGAGCATGGGCAAATATTGATTAACCCCATAAGGGTAATATTCTCTTTGACCAATATTTTTTTTACTTTTGATACGCCGTAGCAATGATGACTGTTTTAATAGTTGTTTAAGTTTAAATTTGAGGTCATTAGAATTTGTATTTGGCGAACCACTATGATGGAAAGTCTGTATGGAAACAGTTTCAGCGCCAATAACGGGCGGCTCTAAGCTCACATTTCCTTCAGTAAAAGATAGCACCGCCCTATTTTGCAACAGCGACTGAATAGAAACGGTAAGCTGAGAATAGCACCCATTTTGATGCTTCAGAAGCAAGCTCGCATGGGTGTCAATCCCGTCTTCACTGAATTCAACTTGTGATGCCAACTGCTTTACTCCACCAAATAACTTAAGTGATAAAGCGATAGGATAAACACCCCGGTCAAGCAACACGCCACTGCCAGATGTTGCTGAATATAAACGAGGGTGCGATTCTTTATTAGTAGGGTAGCCAAAATCAGCATACAAATGTATTGGCTCTCCCAACGTGTTATCCAGTTTTAGTTCAAATAAACGTTGATACGCAGGTAGAAAATGTGTCCACATTGCTTCCATACACAATTTTCCACTTTTTACTGCTGCAGTTTCTACCAATTTACTTTCGGCTTCTGAAGTGGCTATGGGTTTCTCACATAACACTGATTTACCAGATTTTAAGGCTTGAATTGTACTGCTAGCATGGCTTTCCGTCGCATTTGCAATGTAAACAGCATCTATTTCTGGATCGTTTAGCAAATCACTAAGTGAGTGATATGATTTGTGGATATTAAATCTCAAAGAAAAATCTTTTGCCCTATCGGCTGATTCACTTGAAACTGCAATCACCTTAACATCTGGTAAATGCTTAAAGGCTTCCATCATTGTGGCTGCCATTTGCCCTGTACCGACTATACCAAATTTAATCATCCATATTACCTAATAAAATGCTTTTAAAATTCTAAATTTATTTGGCCCAGGGCATTGGGGATAACACAGGGCAATGTGTTGTCATGACTTGCACACCTGCCGAATCAAGCGAGTTTTGTATTGCCAAAGTCACTTCGTTAAGATGTAAAGCAAAATCTGCGAAGAGCATTGTTTGCCTGCCATCCTGAACCGCAGCTAAAACCTCCGCAGGGCCTAATGCAAAATTCATTGCAGCGGCTCCCCGCCGCGGTACTTTAGGATGAGTTTTTTCTTTGATTTTAAAATTCCTCGTGAATATACTGTTTATCAGTCTTCTACGAATTACATATCTTTTGCGTATTTTTACTTTTGCACTGTTATTCCAGCTTTCATTTACTTCCAAAATGCCTTTTCCCCCAATTATTCTCAAGCTATGATTATGAGGCGCAACAATTCCACAAGTAATTCTAGCAACTACTCCAGATTCAAAAAATAAAGTAGCAGTGGAAAAATCCGGCGCAGTTTTTTCTACGCCCTGAAGCTTGTTTTTTACAAGCTCGGCTGAAGCTGCTACTACCTTCTTTACACTACCAAATATCATTAATAACCATGTTAAATAATAGCCTGCATGCTCAAGCGTACACCCAACCATAAACTCATCCTTATAAGGCCAAGGTGCACCTGACTCACTTAACCATTTCTTATAAGGTGCTTGTGTAATAAAGTCGTCATCTAACTCAGCATATACCAATAACGGTTGCCCGATTTCATTTCTACGTATTGCTAGCCACAGTGTTTGCGCTACTTCACTTAAATAGCTACATGGAGCTGAAGTAAGTATTAAATTTCTTTTTTTTGCAATGTCATGTAAGTCATAAGCATCTTGCATTTTTGTAGCTAGGGGTTTTTCACTATAAACGTTTCTGTTTGCCTCTAAACACTGCTTGCTTACTATGTAGTGCGCTCCAGGGTTCGTAAGATTCAAAATTAGATCTGGTATTTCATCTTCGTTTGCTGATGTGGTAATAATTTCTTCTATTGAATTAGCTGCTTTTACGTTCCAAAACTTAGAAAAAGCATTTAGCCTAGCTGTGTCTTTATCAAAAACTTTTAGGATTTTAATGTTTGGGTAGGTTTCTAGCGATCTCATATATAGATCTGCAACAAAACCTGTGCCGATAATGGATATCTTTGCCATTTAAACCTGCTCATCTAAATTAATAGTATTAACCTTAAATATTAGCAGATTCCTAATCGCTAATGTACTTACTCTAGGCTCACAACCTCATAAAAAGTAAATCAAAACTCTAGCGAGTCTTATCTAAAGCCCAATGTAATTTTCTGACATAATTTTCGCAGCATCTACACTTTTACAATCAATTTTTAAAAGCCCTTAGTAAAATAAAGTAAAATACACATATTAGGCGGGTGTAGTTCAATGGTAGAACGCTAGCTTCCCAAGCTCGATACGCGGGTTCGATTCCCGTCACCCGCTCCAAGAAAGTTATATTGAGAGAAAAAGCATGACACCAACACCGCCAATTGTAATGACCTTTGCCGCTACAGATCCTAGTGGTGGTGCGGGTTTGCAGGCTGATATTTTGGCGCTAGCCAGCATTGGTTGTCATCCCTTATCTGTGGTGACAGCAATCACAGTACAAGATACCGTGGGTGTCGAAAACGTGATGGCGCTAGACGCCGAATGGGTGAATGACCAAGCGCGCACGATATTGGAAGACGTGCAGGTGGCTGCGTTTAAATTGGGTTTGTTAGGTAGTATCGAGAATGTAGCAGTCATAGCGGAAATCATGGCCGATTATCCAGATGTACCTTTGTTGATAGACCCGATATTAACTTCTGGTCGCGGTGATGAACTGACCAATGAAGAGATGCAAGCTGCGATGTGTGATTTACTTTTTCCACAAGCCACGCTGATTACGCCGAATAGTTTAGAAGCACGCCGTTTGGCATTTTATGACGAAGGTGATGAAATTCGGCATACTTCCTTAGATGAGGCTGCCATGCGTTTGCTTGAAATGGGTACAGAATATGTATTGATTACGGGTACACATGAGCGTAGCACAGATGTTGTAAATTCCTTATATGGCAGCAACCAACTAGGCGCGAGCGGATTAATCAAAGCCTACCATTGGGAGCGCTTGGCAGGTAGTTATCACGGCTCTGGTTGTACGCTAACAAGTGCGATAGCAGCTTGCTTGGCGCATGGTTTGAGCATGGAAGAAGCGATTCAAGAAGCACAAGAATACACGTGGCAAACGCTTAAAAACGCTTTTAGGCCAGGTATGGGACAATACATACCAGATCGCTTTTTTTGGGCGCGTGATGAAGATGATGTAGATGAGCACACGAATGAAAAACCACCATCCATTCAACATTAACGGCTTATACGCCGTTACACCCAATGAGCTGGCCACCAGTCTTTTGTGTAAACAGGTCAATGCGGCTATACAGGGCGGCGCAAAAATAGTGCAGTATCGCAATAAGGCGGCTGATGCTGCCCTGCGGCTTATTCAGGCCAGCGCATTATTGGCATTGTGTCGCAGTTACAATGTGCCATTAGTGATTAATGATCATTTGGATTTATGCGCACAAATTGACGCGGATGGCTTGCATTTAGGTGCAACCGACAGTGACGTCGGCGCGGCAAGACGTCTATTGGGAGCTGATAAAATTATTGGCGCCTCTTGTTACAATCGGATTGATTTTGCAATTAAAGCTGAAGCAGCAGGCGCCAGCTATGTGGCTTTTGGGGCATGTTTTGGTTCGCAGACCAAGCCAGATGCGATTCATGCACCGCTTGCTTTGTTTGCGGAAGCAAAACAGAAAATCTCAATTCCTTTAGTTGCAATAGGCGGGATTAATTTAGACAACGCCGCGCAAGTGATTGCCGCTGGAGCAGATGCTGTTGCGATGGTAGGCGCATTATTTAATGCAAACGACATGGTTAAGTCCAGCCAAGAATTTACAAATTTATTTAATACATCTTTTACTTAATATCAATGACGACACCAAAAAACCCAATGACTTCACAAAATAAAGTTCTATTCGATAAATCTTTAGCTCTAATCCCAGGCGGGGTTAATTCGCCCGTACGCGCTTTTCGTAGCGTGGGCGGCACGCCCGTCTTTTTCAAAAAAGGCTTGGGGTCAAAGCTGTGGGATGTGGACGGCAAAGAATACATTGACTACATCAATTCATGGGGGCCGATGATTGTTGGTCACGCGCACCCAGAGGTGATTGAGGCAGTACAAGCGGCTGCGGCGAATAGTTTAAGTTTTGGCGCACCGACTGGCTTAGAGCTTGAAATGGCTGAGTTAATCAATAAACTAGTACCGAGCATGGAGCAAGTGCGCTTAAACAGCAGTGGCACCGAGGCGACCATGAGTGCCATACGTACCGCTAGAGGGTTCACGGGGCGCGACAAAATTGTGAAGTTTGAAGGTTGTTACCACGGCCATTCCGATGGCCTGTTAGTAAAAGCGGGTTCTGGTTTATTAACGTTTGGCGAGCCAGATTCTGGTGGTGTACCAGCGAGCGTGGCCGCTCACACTTTAACGCTGGAATACAATAATACACAGCAACTTGAAGACCTTTTTAGCAACTCTGGGGACGAAATTGCCTGCGTGATTATTGAGCCTGTTGTTGGCAATATGAATCTCATTGTGCCAAAAATGGAGTTTTTACAATCGTTGCGCGCACTTTGTACTAAACACGGCACAGTGTTGATTTTTGATGAAGTGATGACGGGCTTCCGCGTGGCTTTGGGCGGTGCGCAAGCGCTGTATAACATCAGACCTGATATGACGACGCTGGGTAAAGTGATTGGTGGCGGCTTGCCAGTGGGTGCGTTTGGTGGACGTAAAGACATTATGCAATGTTTAGCCCCTGTGGGTAAGGTATATCAAGCGGGTACGCTGTCGGGCAACCCTGTTGCGGTTTCGGCGGGTTTGGCGACTTTAAAATTGATTCAAGCAGAAGGTTTCCACGCCAAGCTTACTGCGCAAACTAAAAAGCTTATGGATGGCTTAATACTTACCGCAAAAAACTCCGGTGTAACTTTTAGTGCGCAAAATGTGGGTGGCATGTTTGGGTTGTATTTTAGTGACAATTGCCCTACAAGTTATGCAGAAATTATGCAGAACAATAATAAAACACATTTTAATACGTTCTTTCACAGCATGCTTGATAGCGGCGTGTATCTTGGCCCTTCTGCCTTTGAGGCTGGTTTTGTTTCTGCAGCACACACAGATGCAGATATAGTATTTACCATTGAAGCGGCTAAAAAAGCATTTTCAAAATTACAAGCTATTTAATGTAAATGTTGCATGCTTTCGACACTGTTAGATGTATTTTGCACGTTTACCATGCGGTCTAGTCGTAGACTGGCTCTCATCAATACGTTTGCAATTTGCTGTATGTGTGCAGGTGCTATGCGTAAAGAAATTGCACCAATTTCCAATTCAATCACATCACAGTTCTTACAATAAATCAGGCGCACACCAATGCCTTCAGCCAAAATTAATTTTTCGCAAGGGTCGTTTGTCATGTATAAACTCCTTTATAGATTATTTAAATGATAATCATTCTCATTTAAATTGTCAATTAACTATTTGTTGAGTTTCGTGCGAGAGGTTTTTATATTTAAATCTTGTGCATAACTGCGTAATTTTTTTGCATAAATGTAGCCTTTTGGCGCGCTACGTGATTGATATTGCATTGATTTAACGGTAACATTGAAGGTTCCGCTATATGTTTTGTACATGAAATTATTAGGCAATAAATATGTCAATCACGAATTCAAATGAAATTAAAAGTAAGATTAAAAATCACCCACCAAAAAATCAAGGGCTTTACGATAAACGTAACGAAAAAGACGCTTGTGGTGTTGGCTTTGTCGCGCACATCAAAGGCAAAAAAAGCCATGAAATAGTGCAGCAAGGCTTAACGCTTTTAACTAATTTAACGCATCGTGGCGCTACAGGGTATGACCCTAAATTGGGTGATGGCGCTGGGCTTTTAATGCAGATGCCGGATGCCTTTATGCGTGAAGAAGCCGCTAAGCTGAGCATCGATTTGCCTGAGATTGGTAAATACGCGGTTGGTAATTTGTTTTTGCCGCAAGATGCGAAAAACCGCACAGCTTGCGAGGCGATTATTAACAAGATTATTAGCGAAGAAAATCAAACGCTGCTTGGCTGGCGTGATGTGCCTGTGGATAACAGAAATATTGCTGATGCTGCGCGCGATGTAGAGCCTAGCATGCGCCAAGTGTTTGTTGGTAGCAAAGCGGCAGACCAAAACACATTTGAGCGCAAATGCTTCGTCATTCGTAAACGTATCGAGCATGCGGTGCGCGCCTTAAATTTAAAAGATAACGCAGCTTTTTATATACCCTCATTTTCAAGTAGAACGATAGTTTACAAGGGCATGCTGCTTGCCAACGAGGTGGGTATTTACTTTAAAGACTTGGCAGATAAAAGAGTAGTTTCTGCGCTTGCGCTTGTTCACCAACGTTTTTCTACAAACACTTTCCCAGCATGGGATTTAGCGCACCCCTTCCGCATGATTGCGCACAATGGCGAAATTAATACTGTGCAAGGTAACGTTAATTGGATGGCAGCGCGTCATGAGACGATGAAATCTGCAGTTATTGGCGAGGATTTAGATAAGCTTTGGCCGTTGATTGCTGAAGGCCAATCTGACTCAGCTTGTTTTGACAATTGTTTAGAGTTATTAGTAGCGGGCGGCTACAGCTTGCCCCATGCCATGATGCTATTGATTCCAGAAGCTTGGAATAATAATGCGCTAATGGATGAAGATAGGCGCGCATTTTATGAGTATCATGCAGCGTTAATGGAGCCATGGGACGGTCCTGCTGCCGTAGCGTTTACGGATGGCAACATGATAGGCGCAACGCTAGATAGAAACGGGCTTAGACCAGCGCGATATTTAGTTACAGATGATGACATTGTGATGATGGCATCTGAGATGGGCGTATTGACCTTCCCACAAGAAAAAATTGTTAAAAAATGGCGTTTACAGCCAGGCAAAATGTTGCTGATTGATATGCAACAAGGCCGCATTATTGATGATAATGAAGTAAAACAACAACTTGCTGCTGCAAAACCATACAGAAAATGGATTGAGGAATCACGATACTTATTGAGTGACTTGCCAGAAGTAGATAGTAAATTTGAATTAATTGAGCCTTTACTAGATACCCAGCAAACCTTTGGTTACAGCCAAGAAGACATTAAGTTTGTTCTTCAGCCAATGCTAGCAACTGGTGAAGAGGGTGCAGGCTCAATGGGTAATGATGCGGCCTTGACGGTATTATCTAATAAGCCCAAATCACTTTATAACTATTTTAAACAGCTGTTTGCACAAGTTACCAACCCGCCAATAGATCCTATTCGCGAAGAGCTTGTCATGTCTTTGGTCACATTTATTGGCCCCAAGCCAAACTTATTGGGTGTTGATGAAACTGTTCCGCTTTTTCGATTAGAAGCCAGCCAGCCAGTCCTAACCGAGGATGACTTGGCAAAGCTAAAAGTCATTGGGGCAACTTCACAGGGTGCCTATCGTTCAATGACCTTAGATATTACCTATGATGCGGGTGAAGGCAAACGAGGCATGAAAAATGCCATTGAAAAATTGTGCTATGCGGCTGAGCTGGCCGTGAAAGATAGATTTAATGTACTAATTTTGTCAGATCGCACAGTTTCAAAAAAACGAATCGCGATTCCTGCATTACTAGCTTGTTCTGCTACGCATGAATATTTAGTGAAAGCGGGATTACGCACAAGTACGGGCTTAGTAATAGACACGGGCTCGGCACGTGAAGTGCACCATTTTGCTTTATTAGCTGGTTATGGTGCAGAGGCGGTTTGCCCTTGGTTGGTATTCAAAACGATAGAAAGTATGCCAGGCGATAGTTATGTTGCAGGTAAAAACTTTGTAAAAGCAATTGGCAAGGGCTTATATAAAGTCATGTCAAAAATGGGTATTTCAACTTATCAATCCTATTGCGGTGCTCAAATTTTTGAAGCAATCGGCTTGAATTCAGCCTTTATAAACAAATATTTCACAGGTACCGTTACTCAAATAGAGGGTATTGGTATAGATGAAGTTGCTGAAGAAACTGTGCGTTTACATAATTTGGCATTTGGCGATGATCCTGTATTGGCTAATGCGCTTGAGGCTGGCGGCGAATATGCTTTCCGTGTACGTGGCGAAGAGCATATGTGGACGCCAGAATCTATCTCAAAACTTCAAAACGCAACACGTACCAACAAGGTAGATACCTATAAAGAATATGCAAAACTTATTAATGATCAAGCGCGTCGCTACAAAACGCTACGTGGTTTATTTGAAATAAAAGCTGCGAATGCGCCTATTCCTTTAGACTCTGTTGAGTCCGCGAAAGAAATTGTTAAACGTTTCGCAACGGGTGCAATGTCCTTAGGCTCTATTTCTACCGAAGCGCATGCAACACTTGCAATCGCTATGAATCGCATTGGTGGTAAATCGAACACAGGTGAAGGTGGTGAGGATGCGAAGCGCTTCGCTCCTGTCGCAATAGACACCACAATGGCCGATGTGATAGGCAAAAATGTGGTGTTTAGCGATATTCCACTTAAAGCAGGCGATTCAATGCGCTCTCGCATTAAACAAGTGGCATCAGGTCGTTTTGGTGTAACTGCAGAATACTTAGCCAGTGCGGATCAAATTCAAATTAAAATGGCACAAGGTGCAAAACCAGGCGAAGGCGGCCAATTACCAGGTCATAAAGTCTCGGAGTATATCGCTAAACTGCGTTTCTCAGTGCCAGGTGTAGGATTGATTTCACCGCCGCCGCACCATGATATTTACTCTATTGAAGATTTAGCACAGCTCATTCATGATTTGAAAAATGCAAATCCCAAAGCTTCTATTTCAGTTAAGTTAGTGTCAGAAACTGGCATTGGTACGGTTGCTGCAGGTGTTGCAAAAGCCAAATCGGATCACATCGTGGTTGCTGGTCACGATGGCGGCACAGGTGCATCGCCAGTGTCATCAATTAAGCATGCAGGGACGCCGTGGGAATTAGGCTTGGCCGAAACGCAACAAACGCTCGTGTTAAACCAACTGCGCGGCAGAGTAGTGGTGCAAGTTGATGGGCAAATTAAAACCGGCCGCGATGTGTTGATTGGTGCTCTGTTAGGGGCGGATGAATTTGGCTTTGCGACGGCGCCATTAGTGGTTGAAGGCTGTATTATGATGCGTAAATGTCATCTAAATACTTGTCCCGTAGGTGTTGCGACGCAAGATCCAATATTGCGCAAAAAATTTACAGGACAACCTGAGCATGTGGTGAATTTCTTCTTCTTTATTGCAGAAGAAGTACGCGAGTTGATGGCGTCTATAGGCATTGCAAAATTTGACGACTTAATCGGCCGCTCAGATTTGTTAGACATGAAAGCTGGTATCGACCATTGGAAAATTCATGGCTTAGATTTTAGCAAGGTGTTCCACCAAGTAGATATGCCTAAAACTGTGGCGCGTAGGCATGTTGAAGAACAAGACCATAACTTAGTGAATGCGCTAGACAATAAACTGATTGAACTTGCAAAACCAGCATTAGAGAGCGGCAAAAAAGTAAGCATTGATATACCAATAACCAATACTAACCGTACGGTTGGTACGATGTTATCGAATCAAGTTGCGGTACGTTATGGTGCTACAGGTTTGCCAGATGACACGATACATGTGAATTTTACAGGCACGTCAGGCCAAAGCTTTTCTGCATTTTTAACTAAAGGTATCACCTTTAATCTAACCGGCGAAGGCAATGACTATGTAGGTAAAGGTCTTTGTGGTGGTCGTATTATTATTAAGCCGCCCACTACTTTTAGAGGTGTTCCACATGAAAATATTATCATCGGTAATACCGTGATGTATGGCGCAACCACAGGCGAAGCTTATTTTAATGGGGTGGCGGGCGAGCGTTTCTGTGTACGTAATTCTGGGGCATCTGCCGTGGTAGAAGGCGTTGGCAACCATGGCTGCGAATATATGACTGGCGGTACGGTTGTGGTTCTAGGCCTCACAGGCCAAAACTTTGCGGCAGGCATGAGCGGCGGCGTAGCGTATGTCTATGACGAAGATGGCTTATTTGCCAAGCGTTGTAATATGAGCATGGTGGCACTTGAGAAAGTAGAAGTCGCTGAGGCAGACATTGGTAAAATTTTACATTTAGACCAACCTGACGAATTGACGTTGAAAGGTTTGATTGAAAAACATGCCAACTACACGGGCAGTGAGCGTGCCAAAACCATGTTGGCAGATTGGGCAAATTACAGAACGAAGTTTGTGAAAGTAATGCCAAATGAATATAAGCGTGCGTTGATTGAACTCGCAGAAGATAAAGCATTAGTAGCGGCTTAAGGAAAGACTTTAAATATGGGTAAAGTAACTGGTTTTATGGAATACGAAAGACTGGCAGAAGCAAATCTGCCAGTGGTTGATCGTGTTAAAAATTACAAAGAATTTGTACTGCATTTAACGGATGACCAAGCCAAGCAGCAAGGTGCGCGCTGTATGGATTGTGGCATTCCGTTTTGCACCACAGGTTGCCCTGTCAACAATATCATCCCCGATTTTAATGATTTGGTTTACCAGCAAGATTGGCGTAACGCGATTGACGTGTTGCATTCCACTAATAACTTCCCCGAGTTTACTGGTCGTATTTGCCCTGCCCCATGCGAGGCCGCCTGTACACTCAACATTAATAACGATGCAGTCGGCATTAAGTCGATCGAACACGCGATTATCGATAAGGCGTGGGAAAATGACTGGGTAACACCACAAATTAACCCAATTAAAACTGGTAAAAAAATTGCGGTTGTTGGCTCAGGTCCAGCAGGTTTGGCTGTTGCGCAGCAATTGGCGCGCGCAGGCCACAGCCCAGTGGTTTTAGAAAAAAACAACCGCATTGGTGGCTTGTTGCGTTACGGCATTCCTGATTTCAAAATGGAAAAATCGCACATTGATCGTCGCATGGCACAGATGGAAGCCGAAGGTGTCATTTTTTTGGTTAACCAAAATGTGGGGCAAAATGTTAAAGCAGAGGATGTATTAAGAGAATACGATGCTGTGGTACTGGCGGGTGGTGCTGAATTTCCGCGTGATTTACCTGTGCTTGGCCGCGAGCTCGATGGCGTGATGTACGCTATGGATTTTTTGCCTGCACAAAATAGAGTGGTGGCCGGCGACATAGTGCCTAATCAGGTGATGGCTACCAATAAGCATGTAATAGTGATTGGCGGCGGCGATACTGGCTCAGATTGCGTAGGTACCAGCAATCGCCATGGTGCTTTGAGCATTACACAGTTTGAGCTAATGCCACGTCCACCAGAAAAAGAAAATAAAGAGTTAGTTTGGCCAAACTGGCCACTTAAGTTACGTACCTCTAGCAGCCACGAAGAAGGCGCAGATCGAGATTGGTCAATTACCACCAAATACTTAAAAGGTGAAAATGGTAAAGTAACGCATTTAGTGGGCGCCAAAGTTGAGTGGAAAGACGGCAAAATGGTTGAAGTTGAGGGTTCAGAATTCACCATTCCTGCAGATTTAGTATTACTTGCCATGGGTTTTGTGTCACCCGTGCAAGCGGTATTAGATGCATTTGGCGTGGAAAAAGATGCGCGTGGCAATGCCAAAGCCACAACAGATGGCGAAGCTAGCTATAAAACCAATATCGACAAAGTGTTTGCAGCAGGCGATATGCGCCGTGGCCAATCTTTAGTGGTGTGGGCGATTCGAGAAGGTCGCCAAGCTGCGCGTGCTGTGGACGAATTTTTGATGGGCAGTTCAACATTACCTAGGTAAATCTAAGCCACAGAGAACACAGAGGTCACAGAGAAACCCAAATTTTTCAATGCCCATCTCGGTGTTCTCTGTGCACTCAGTGGCTAAAAAATGACAAACTTACAAAATGACACCTTTCTTCGTGCTTTAAATCGCGAGCCAACGCCTTACACCCCAGTGTGGATGATGCGCCAAGCTGGGCGTTACTTGCCAGAATATCGCGAAAGCCGTAAAACTGCAGGTAGCTTTTTAGATCTTTGCAAAAACCCCAATTTTGCGACTGAAGTGACGATGCAACCACTCGATCGTTACCCGCTATTAGATGCGTCTATATTGTTCTCAGACATTTTAACGCTGCCAGATGCGATGGGTTTAGGCCTATACTTTACCGAAGGTGAGGGGCCAAAGTTTGAGCGTACTGCATCAGATGAAGTTTCGATTCGCGCACTAGAAGTGCCAGATATGGCCAAATTGCAGTATGTGTTTGATGCAGTTAGCCAAATTCGCAAAACGATAAATGGTCGTGTACCTTTGATTGGTTTCAGTGGCAGCCCTTGGACATTAGCGACTTATATGGTGGAAGGCAAAGGCGGTACGGATTTCCTTAACACCAAAAAACTCATGTACGCACGCCCAGAGTTGCTGCATCATATTTTAGAAACCAACGCGCAAACCGTGATTCAATATCTCAATGCGCAAATTGCGGCAGGTGCACAAGCCGTGATGATTTTTGACTCGTGGGGTGGCGCGCTTTCACACAATGCCTATATTGAATTTTCGCTCAATTATATGCAGAAAATTGTGGCGAGCCTAACCAAAAATGCTGATGGCAAGCAAGTGCCAAGTATTGTATTTACCAAAGGCGGCGCTCTATGGTTAGAAGCGCAAGCGAGCATTGGCGCAGATGCGCTTGGTTTAGATTGGGCGGTGGATATTGGGCAGGCCAGAAAAAGAGTAGGCAATCAAGTAGCGCTGCAAGGCAATTTAGACCCTGCTATTTTGCTGTCATCACCTGAAGCGATTGAAAAGGAAGTTGAAAGCATTTTAGCCAGTTATGGCAAAGGTGCTGGTCATGTATTTAACCTTGGGCATGGCATTACGCAATGGACGCCGCCAGAGAACGCGGCATGTATGTTAGACGCGGTAAGAAAGCACAGCCAGCAATATCATCAGTAATTAAAAAGCCCGTCACGTGCGAATAACCAGCTTTGACGTGTAAATAACCAACTTTAGTTGGTGTATTTCACGGGCAAGCCAAATGCTGGCTTAGTTGGTATATTCCACTGGGAAGACCCTTGCGGTCTCGAGGGCTTTTAGCTAAAGCGACATGCGTTTTAAAGTGTCATCTTTATCAATTAGTTTATGCTTCAGTGCGCCTAAAATATGCACAATGATAATAACTAAAATAATCGCACCTACAATTTCGTGCATTTCTTTAAATAACTCGCGCATGGGCGTGTTATCTAGCCCCTTAATAAATTCTAAACCAAACCATTTAATACCATATTTACTGTAAGTTGCCATGATAATGCCGCTCAATGGTAAAGCTACCATTAGCAAATAAAGTAGATTGTGCGCGCCAGTGGCTAATTTACGTTCCCAAGCTTTATAGCTGGCAAGCATTGCAGGTGGTTTATGGGTAACTTTCCATAAAATGCGAATAATGATTAAGGCAAATATGGTTACACCAAGTGATTTATGCAGGTTAAAGTAAAAAGTTCTGGGTGATGCCTCTTCGCTTAATTGCCAAGTGTAAACGCCCCAATCAAACAAATCATAAGCCATTTGCTTTGGCGCTTCTTTTGGTAAATCGCTCATGTACCAACCTAGTGCGAACATGCCGAAAATACAAATGGCGATGAGCCAATGTAGAAACACGGCAGTTTTAGTGTAACACGCATTATTTTGCATTGCCAATTCCTCTAAAAGTTATTTAAATGATGTGACAGCGGTCACAATGAAATGTTGCTTATGCCACGTAATATTAGCGTATTCTATGCGATTAATCGCCCAATCTCTATACAAAAGGATACAAACGTATGCGATTTATAGCTTACTTATTTGGTTTTTGTTTGCTTGCAGCTTGCGCGCAAGCGCAAGTGAATTCATCTGAAATGAAATCGTCAGACTTTACGATTGAAGATGTTGGCAATGGCATTTACGTGCACCATGGTGAACATTTGGATATCGATACTGGTTATCAAGGTGATATCTGTAATATTAGCTTTGTAGTGGGTAGCAAAGGTGTTGCGGTGATTGATACGGGTGGCAGTTTTAAAACAGGCGACAAGTTACGCGACGCCATTAAAAAAATCACCCCTTTGCCGATTTTGTATGTGATTAACACGCATGTGCATCCAGACCATATTTTGGGTAATGCGGCTTTTTTGCAAGATAATCCAGCTTTTGTCGGACATGCCAAACTGGGTGATGCCATGCAATTACGCAAAGAAGCTTACGATAAGCTCAACATTAAATATTTGGGTGATGATGCCAAAGGCAGCGAAATTGTAAAGCCAACGCTACACGTAAAAGAGCCGATAGTTGTAGGCTTAGGCGATAGAACGCTCACAATAACGCCGTATCCCAATGCGCATACTAATACCGATGTTTCCGTGGTTGATTCTAAAACAAGCACACTGTTTACGGGTGATTTACTGTTTATTGAGCGCACACCAGTGATAGAGGGCGACATCAAAGGTTTAATCGCGACGATAGCTTTGCTTAAAACATATCCTGTAAAACAAGTTGTGCCTGGTCATGGCCCTGTGACCAAAGATTGGAAGCTGGCGCTGGATAACGAGCAGCGTTATTTAAGCACGGTATTAACGGATATTCGCGCCAATATTAAAGCGGGCAAAAGCATGAGCGACGCGATGGATAATGCGGCTGCGGGTGAAAAAGCGAATTGGAAGTTGTTTGATATTGCTAATCGGCGCAACATAAACACCGTTTATCCTGCACTTGAGTGGGAATAAACCATAAACAATGCCCTGCGAACCAGTATCCATGCAGCTTGCAGGGCATTGTTTTTAATGCGTTGAATGTATTGAAGTTAACTTTTTTTCATATTATCGATGCTACAACCCGTTTGTGGGTATAAGCTTAACAGTAACATGCCCCCCGCAATGCCAATGTATAAGAAAAACACTTCAGGAATAGCAAGACCAAGTACGATGGCTAAGAACAATGCCAACACCGCTAAAATGCGTGCGAATAACTGGGTTTTGAAACCAATAAATAAACATACGCCAGCTACTACTTGCACTAAGATGAGTAGCGGTGCAAATACACTAGGCAATCCAAATTGACCTAGCGTCATTTGATATTGTAAATAGCCATCAGGTGATGACATAATTGCACTTAAGCGCAGTAACACTAACCCTAAAAAAACCAGCGCAAGCATCATTCTGGCGGCCGCTGTTTGATATTTTTGCATAATAAACCTTATCAACTCGTTAACAAAAAAACAAGTGTGCATAATGCCCGTTAGTAGGTACAAATGCAATGCTAAGGCAGGATAAAATCAGTATGAATCAGACATTTACCAGCGTATTTACCATAGAACAACTCGCTTGGCATTGCCCCAAGCAAGCCTTGCTAAAAGCAGTGCGCGAACAGGTTTTTATTAAAGAGCAACACGTACCACTTTATATCGAGTGGGATGAACACGATGCAGATGCCATTCATTTGCTAGCGCTAGACCTTGCTGGGCAGCCAATTGGATGTGCGCGCATACTCAAAATCGGCAGAGTTGGTCGTATGGCGGTTTTGCGTGAATGGCGCGGCAAAGGTTTGGGCATTGCGCTGTTAGATGCTGCGATTGCGATTTGCAAATCGCTCGGCATGCAAACAATTACCATTTCATCTCAAACGCATGCTATTAAATTTTATCAAAAAGCGGGTTTTAGCGTGACCAGTGAAGCTTATATTGATGCCAATATTTGGCATGTGGATATGCAGCGCGCTATTTAAGAGTCACATTTAAATTGTATAATGCAGTATTATTTTTTTAGTCAATTATTAAGGAAAATCCATGTCAAAAATTGTATTTAAAGCAGGCGAAGCTACTGTTTATTCTGAAGGTAAAGATGTCACAGCCGCCATGCCAGAAATCTTAATCGGCACAGTGGATGGCCCAGTAGGCCAAGCATTTGCTAACTTAATGGCGCAAAGCAAAGGCCACACTGCCATGTTTGCTGTGCGCGATATTAACCAATTGGTACGCCCAGCTTGCATGATGGTGCCAAAAGTAACGTTAAAAGGTAGCACCGATGTTGGCTTGTTTGGTGGCGTGGTGCAGGCAGGCGTTGCCGATGGTATTTTAGATGCGGTGATTGAAGGCATTATCCCCAAAGACCAAGTGAACGATTTATGCATTGTTGCCTTATTGTGGATAGACCCAGGCTGTATCGAGCTAGAAAAAGAAGGCAAACTAGACAAAGCTGATATGTACAAAAACAACTACGATGCGATTAAACTAGCACTTAAACGTGCATTAAATGACGAGCCTAGCATTGATGAGCTGATTGCAAACCGTCACAAAATCAAACATTGCATGTGGGAAGATTCTTGGGATCAGAAGTAAGGGTTTAAAATAAACATCTTAATTTTTAAGAGAAAGCAGTAAAACGCTTAACAAAGTGCTTATACTGCTACGTTGATAAGTTGAAATCAGGAGGATATATGGCTGAACGTAACGTATGTATGGAAGCATTTGAGCGTTTATGCGCGGATGTAAATACAGATAAAAAGTCGGCAATTAATCCAGATGATTACTGGCTGTTTGAGCTGGGTTTTAGATCAGCAATTGAAGAGTTACTTAACATTGCAGACGCAGGCTCGCAAGCGCGTCAATTTGTTTCGCCACGTTTTCAGATGTTGGCAGATAGAATTTTACAATCACGTTTGCATTAATATAAAAATCAGCCCAGTAAATAAACTGGGCTGATTTTTTATGTTTTGAAGCTTTATTCTTAAGTTTTTAAAATTAGCCCCTGTAAAATTTTGCGCACAGGTGTAGGAATTGCCGATTCAATGGCTTCATCAATGGCTATCCATAATGTGTTTGGGCTACTAGTTTGTTTGCTGGTTTTAATAATGACTGGCTGAATATGCAGCTTAAAGTGTGTAAATGTGTGTGTAAATTTAGGCAATATTTGTGCATCATTCGGTGCAGTGGCGGCTTCAGGAAAACTCCATAATCCACCCCAAATGCCACTACTAGCGCGCTTTTCTAGCATGACTTCATTTGCATTCATGTGGATCAACATGGTTGTGTTACGTTCTGGCAGGGTTTTTCGTGGTTTTGGAGTTGGCAGTAATTGTGTTTTATGTTGCAGATGTGCCAGACAATTGTTTTTTATCGGGCAAACATTGCACTGTGGGCGGCTACGTGTGCAAAGTGTAGCGCCTAAATCCATCAGCCCTTGTGTGTAGGCGATGGCATTCTTGTTAGGGTTTTCGCGTAATGCAATTTGCCACATTTGTTTTTCAATATTAGGCAAACTAGGCCAGCCCTCAATTAAAAAATAGCGCGCAAAGACACGCTTTACGTTGCCATCCAAAATTGGCATAGGCTGATTTAAAGAAAAAGTAGAAATAGCCGCTGCGGTAGAGCGACCAATGCCAGGTAAACTTAGAATGTCTTCAAACTTTTGTGGAAACTGACCACTAAATTCATCCATAATTTTTTGAGCAGCACCATGTAAGTTGCGTGCGCGTGAGTAATAACCTAAGCCGCTCCAATGTTGTAAAACTTCTTCTTGGCTAGCACTTGCAAGGGCGGCAATGTTGGGGAAGCGCTGCATAAAATTGCCGTAATAGCCAATCACGGCGGCCACTTGCGTTTGTTGCAGCATAATTTCTGATACCCAAATGGCGTAAGGGTCTGGGGCTTGGTCTAATTTAGTTTGCCAAGGTAAATGATGGCGGCCATACAACTTTTGCCAAGCAATAATTGCATCTGCAAAAGTTGCCATATTGAGTTAAAACTTAAGTAATTTTTTAAGCTTCTTCTCAGCTTTTTCTTTAGCGGCATCTTCTGCAGATTTTGGTTCTTCTGCAGGCGGAGCAGGCTCAGTCGCTGTTGGCCCGGCATCAGCTCCCGCAGGCGCAGTTTCCGTAGCTTTTTTCTTACCTAACAAACCTTTCAATCCCTCTACTTTATCGCCACCAATGAGCTCTTTAACCGCAGCCCCTTTTTCGCCCCCTACTTTGTCTAATAGTTTTGATTGTGCCAGCGCTGTCCCAATAGCTGCGAAATCCATGCCGTATTTGGGGTCTGAGAATGTGCCTGTAATTTTGACTGGAATTGAAATACCACTTAACTCATCCAAATCTGCCCCACCTTGGCCTTTAAGCGATTTCACGATAGTTGGTTTTGCGAGGTAATTGATTTTTTCATTGCCTATATCAATGTCACCTTTGCTGTCACCTTTAGCGAGGCGTAATACAGGTGCTTTCATGGCTAAGTCTTCGTTATGCGCTACACCGTTTTTAATATTAAACGTGGCGGTCAGCTCACTAAAATCAGTTTTTTTGCTTTTATCAGCCCCAGTTTCTTTTTTAAACATGTTCACTTTATTTTTAATTTCGCGAATACTGCCAGCAATATCTACGCCTTTAATCGCGCCATCAGCCAAGTTAAGTGAGGCATTGCCTAATAAAGCTTTTTTTAACGCGCCCACGCTATTACCTTGTGTCGTTACGTCGATATTCACAGTACCTGTGCCTGATAACATATCGTTATTAATCGCATCTACCATCAGCGGTCCAACCGATACATTTTTCATGCTTTGTTTGAATGCAATGCTGGGCGTGGCGCGCGCGTCTACCTTAAGTGTTCCGCTCATGCTACCTTGATATAAATTAGCGGAAAAGGGTGAAAGTGTGGCAACACCATCATTTGCTTTTAAGCCTAAGTTTACATTTTCCGTTTTAACATTGGCGAGTTTCAGCCAACCAATTTTGGCTTCGCCCGTTGCGTTCAACTTTTTTAGCGCGCTCAAATCAATTGGCGTATCACCAGTATTTTTGGTGTCAGAACTATTTTTGGTAATGTACTTATCAGCATCCAACTTATCTATAGAAACATTAAAATTGAAGGCAGGATTTGAAAATTGGCTAATGCCAAAATTGGCTTTAATCTGACTATCATCCACTTTAGCTTCTAGTGGGTTGATTTGTAACTTTTGACCATCAGCCTTAAGGTTAATGTTGATATTCGAAGCTTTGGTTTTACCATATGTTAAGTGACCAATGCGAATGCTACCATCCGCATTAAGCGCCTTAAGGGCACTTAAATCGAGAGGTTTACTGCTGGTTTCATTTTGAGTAGCTGGTGCAGCAACAACGTATTTATCAACATTCACCTGATCAATGTCTAGGTCAAAGGTGTAAAGTGGCTTGGCAAAGTTGCTAATGCCCACACTTCCTTTAATTTGGCTATCGTCTACTTTCACGTTTAAGCCATTGAGTGCTAATTTTTCGCCATCGGCTTTTATGCCGACATTTAAACCTGAAACGCGGTATTTGTCATAAACTAGGCTGCCAATATTAAGCTTGCCGTCTAGCGTCATATTTTTTAATGCGCTTAAATCAGCTGGTTTGCTACTTGATTTTGCAGTTGTAGCTGGTTTGTTGTTAGAGGTGCCAAGTAGCTTATTTAAATCTAATTTATCTGCGTTTAAATTGAATTTAATGTTTTGTTTTTTAAATCCAGACACATCAATATCGCCAGTGAGTTTGGTTTCAGCAAGGTTTAAGCTAAATTTGCTATTGGCGAGTTCTTTTTTAATGTCGGTATGCGCACCCAAGTTAAACGTGCCTTTTAAGCCGCCATTTGGCAAATTCGGGTCTTTAATATCTAAATTACCAGCCAATTTTGGTATGTCAAAAATTAAGCTCTCAATGTTGCCACTAAATGGTGATGAAAATGTGCCAGTGACTGTGCGTTTGCCTTGTACCATCGCTAAATCACCCGTAATGCCACTGCTCTGTAGGGCTTTTGGTGAGCCTTTCATGTCAGCAAGTACCATATTGGCTTTTAGTGTGTCGCCAGACTTATCTTGTGCAATACTTAATGTTACTTTTTTACTAGAAACTTCATCTTTTTCAACAATCAATTCAGGCGCGCTTAAATCGATGGATTGTTTAACGCCATCAAAGTTACCAGAAGCAACAATCTTTAAGCTATCTACTAAAAACTCCATTACCTCAGGTTTAGCATCGACATCACCACTGGCTTTAATATCCATGCCCTTGCCATTAAGCATATCACCAGTAATGTGGCTATCTAAGCCTGTTACTTTAAAGTGCTTGGTTTTAGGGTCTACTAAAAAGTTACCTTTAATATTGGCGTTTGCGGCCACAGCTGGCTGGTTGGCAGTTACGCTGAAATCAGTCTCTAAATCAACAGGCTCGGCTAAAGCAATGTGACCGGATTTCATATTAAATTTTGATATACTGTATTTTGCACCAGTGGTTTCGTCGCTATAAGCCGCTTCGGAGTTTGTGATATGGATGCCCTGCACGTCAAATTTAATCTCTTGTGACTCTTCTTCATCTTTACTGATTAAGTCGTCAAAGTTAAACGTTCCATCTTTGTTTTTAATCACATTGGCTTTTGCACCATCGACATAAATGGTGTCGACTACCAATTCTTTTCTGAGGAGCGGCATAACAGCTAGCGCTACTTTAACGCTATTGACTGAGGCAAATTCTTTGTCTGACTTGTGTTCTGAAATAGACAGTTTGCCAAGATCAGCACCTATTTTTGGCCAATAGCTCAGTTTGATGTCGCCATCAATGTGGAGAGTGCGTTCTTTTTTATCTTTGACGAGTTTAATAACCTCATCTTTGTAATCGTTTGGATTAAAAGTAGCGGCAAAATAAGCCACAATTAGTAGCACCACTAAAATTATGCCGCCTATGCCATATAAGCTATATCTGAGTAAATTTTTCATTTTTTTACACCTTTTTAAGGTTAATTATTTAATACTAATTTACGGTCCAATTTACTAATCCAGTATATGCTGTTATTAACACAATCAACCCAAATGCAATGCGATACCATGCAAAAATGGTAAAGTCGTGATTACTGACATATTTGATAAGTGCGCGCACTGCAATCATGGCGCTGATAAACGCGAATATAAACCCCATCGCCCATATGCCCAAATCATCAGCACTTAACAAAGCACGATCTTTGTACATAGAGTAAATAGAGGCAATACCTAGTGTTGGGACAGCGAGAAAGAAAGAAAATTCCGCTGCAGCTTTACGCGAAAGCCCAAAAAATAGCCCCCCAATAATGGTAGAACCAGAACGCGACATACCAGGAATCAACGCCACCGCTTGCGCAAGGCCAAGCTTCAAGGCATCAACTGGGCGAATGTCGTCAACTGTTTCGATAGTAATCGCGTGGTTACGTTTTTCAGCCCATAAAATAATAAAAGCGCCAACAATAAACGCAATCGCAACGGGAACAGGTTTAAATAAGTGTGCTTTGATGGTATCGCCAAACGCTAATCCAAGAATAGCTAATGGAAGAAAAGCGATGGCTAAATTAATGATTAAGCGATTAGCAAGCGGGTCTCGGCCAATGCCAGCAAAAGTGCGCACAAAACGTATACGATATTCCCACACTACTGCCAAAATTGCGCCTAGTTGAATCGCAATTTCAAAAAGGCTACGTTTGTCATGATCCAAAAAGCCGAGCAAGTCACCTGCCAAAATCAGATGCCCTGTGCTAGAGATAGGCAAGAACTCAGTTGCGCCTTCAACAATGCCTAAAATAGCCGCTTTAAGTAAAAGTACAAAGTCCATAAACTATTCTAACAAAAATTAGGGTACAAAATTGTCTAAAACCCAAAAACAAAAAAGGGGCAGCACGCCCCTGATGTGTAGGTGAAAATTATTTCAGCATGCCCAATACAGTAGAGAGCAAGTTACCAGAGTCGTTGGTGACTTCACCATCAGGTGTTAATTTATCTACAACGGTTGGCAGGTGCTCAGCAATTTGTGCGCTTAATGTTTCTGGTGAAATGCCAAACTTAGCTGCCATTTCTGCAATTTGGCCGTTACCCAACACGCTAGCAATTTGATCTGCAGAAATAGGCATATTCTCACCCTTGCCCACCCAAGAAGCCGCAGCATCAGCTAAACCGCCTTCTTTAAATTTATCTAAAACGCCGCTTAAACCACCGTTTTGATTAAACATTTCCAAAGCCACTTGTGCCATTGCACCTTTATCGCCCATTACTTTACCTAAAACCGCACCTGCAATGTTGTCAAACAAACCCATTGTTGCCCCTTAGAAATTAAAAACAAATAATAAACATTTAAAACCGTTCACCTGCACGCAAGTAACGCCACTGCCCTTGCGGAAGTTTACCTAAATTAACACTTCCAATCCGCACACGCTTTAAACCCACCACATGTAAGCCCACCATTTCGCACATGCGGCGAATTTGACGCTTTTTACCTTCGCGAAGTACAAAACGTAATTGATCTTCGTTTTGCCAGCTCACTTTGGCGGGTTTGAGTTTTTCACCATCTAAACTTAGGCCATGGTTTAAACGCTGCAAATCAGCGTCAGATAATGTGCCTTCTACCCGCACCAAATACTCTTTTTCAACACTCGAATCTTCGCCGATTAAGTGGCGTGCAACACGGCCATCTTGAGTAAGCACTAACAAACCTGTTGAGTCAATATCTAAGCGGCCTGCAGGGGCAAGACCATGCAAAAACCCACGTTGAAACTCTTTGGGCTCATATAAATCGGGGTCGTCCAACCATTCGTTATCGGGATGTACCAGCACAATCGCAGGTTGGTAGTCATCCTCTGCCTGTCCGCTGACATAGCCCACCGGCTTATGCAACAAAATGGTGACTTGTTCTGCCTGCTGCTCATAGGCATAACCACTGATAATAATGTCGGCATCAGGCTTAATGCGAGTGCCTAGCGTGTCAATGATCACGCCGTCTACCTTCACCCAGCCATTAATAATCCACTCATCCGCTTCGCGGCGCGAGCAAATGCCGCGCTCTGCCATCACTTTAGAAAGGCGAGGCTGTTCTACATTGACGGGCGATGATTTGTAGGCTGCTTTTGCCGCAGCGCCATATTGCGGCGTTGCC
>JANNOS010000042.1:0-10378 GCA_031399315.1 Methylophilaceae bacterium
AAGCAATGTGCGCTGGCGCCCAAGTGGTGCCAGAAAGTGATTGCCCAATTACCAAACGCTTGTACGAGTTGACGCTGGGTGCATGAAACGCGGCAAGCGCTGCACTATGTGCCAGCAAACCAGCAATGCAAGCGCGACCCATTTTTGATACGCCATGCGAATCTGCTTTGTCCGCCATCACCGCATTACCGTTAGCATCGGTGAGTGATAAATGCAGGTGCAAGCCACTTCCAGGACGGTCTGCAAACGGTTTCGGCATTAGGCTAAACGTTAAACCTGCCTCTTCCGCAATGTGACTGGCAGCCATTTTAAATAGCACAAAATTATCAGACGCTTTTAACGCATCGCTATAGTGATAATTTAACTCATATTGGCCACTGGCATCTTCATGATCAATTTGAAACACATCCAAGCCGCAAGCCGTTAGGCCAGTTTCCATCTTACGCAGCACCTCCCGCACTCGTGCCAGCGCCTTTAAGTCATACGAAGGTTTATCTTGGTCATCTTTTACACAGGCGATTGGACGACCATGTTCGTCTGTATTGACAAGAAAAAACTCGGGTTCTATCCCCACATTCAATGTTAATCCTAATTGAGTGAGTCGCTCGATTTGCTTTAATAAAACGCGACGCGAGCAGCCAGCGAATGGTTTACCATCCACCAAGCCACTACACACAATACGCGCATAGCCTGGCAACCAAGGTAATACCTGTAACGTTTTAATATCACCTTGACCATAAAACTCTGATCGCGCGCCATTACGTGGCAAACCAGTACCCCAAATCGAAGGCCCTGCAAAACCTGCGCCCGCTCCTAGGATATCTTCCAAATGCACTAACGGAATATATTTGCCTTTAGCTGCACCAAAAATATCGACAAATTGCGCAATAATGGTGTGCACACCAGCCGCTTGCATACGCGCTTTAGCTTGCTCCACAGTTTCGGTTTTTGCTTTTAAATTTGTATCGTCCATATTTATGCTTTTAATAGCGCTCTGTCTAAAATGTCCAGTGCTTCGTCGAATACATTATCTTGAATCGTCAGTGGATATAAAAAGCGTAGCGCATTCACATACACGCCACAGCTAAGTAAAATTAAGCCTTCTGCCAAAGCAGCCGCTTGTACGCGCTTCATGGCATCGGTAGAAGGCTCACCCGTTTTTGGGTCAAAAAATTCTACGGCAATCATCGAACCTAACCCGCGAATTTCTTTTAAACTCGGCACATTTTTTTGTGCGGCTTTTAAACGCTTAGTCAGTTTTTCACCCAATACATTAGCACGCGCAACTAACTGCTCTTCTTCCATCACATCCAATACTGCATGTGCAGCCGCTATAGCCAGCGGATTACCTGCATAGGTACCGCCTAAACCACCAGGTGCTGGCCCGTCCATGGTTTCTGCTTTACCACACACGGCAGATAACGTCATACCACCAGCTAAGCTTTTTGCCATCACCATCATGTCAGGAATCACATCATAGTGCTCGGTAGCAAACAATTTACCAGTGCGACCGAAGCCCGTTTGCACTTCATCCATCACCAGTAAAATGCCATGTTCATCACATTCTTTACGCAAAGCTGTCATCAACTCTGGCGGCGCCACATAAAAACCACCCTCGCCTTGTACTGGCTCTATCATAATCGCGGCAATGCGTTTAGGGTCTACATCCGCCTTGAATAAAGCGTGCAGCGCGTCTATCGAATCTTCTACTGTCACGCCATGTACAGCCATCGGGAATGGAATATGGTACACATCGGCAGGAAAAGGCCCAAAACCCACCTTGTATGGCACCACTTTCCCTGTCAGTGCACAAGCCATGAGCGTGCGGCCATGAAAGCCTCCAGAGAACGCAATAATGCCTGGGCGGCCAGTAGAAGCTCGCGCTATTTTGACTGCATTTTCTGCCGCTTCTGCGCCGCTGCTAAAAAAACAGGTTTTTTTAGCATGCTTGCCAGGCGTGAGCTTATTAATTCGTTCGGCCAACGTGACATAACTTTCATAAGGCAGCACTTGATAGCAAGTGTGGGTAAAACGCTCCAGCTGCGCCTGAATGGCTGCCATGATTTTTGGGTGGCGATGGCCAGTATTGAGTACCGCAATGCCACCGCCAAAATCGATATAACGATTACCTTCTACATCCCACACCTCAGAATTAAGTGCTTTATCAATGAAAAAATTTGCCATTACGCCTATGCCTCGCGGGGTGGCGGCAAGACGGCGATTATGCAAATTTTGATTATTAGCGATGGAGTCAGTCAGTTTGTTCATAATATCCTCAATCAAGACGAATCCACGTCGTCTTTAATTCTGTATATTTCTCAAGCGCGTGCAGCGATTTATCACGCCCGTTACCACTTTGTTTATAGCCGCCAAACGGCACCGTAATGTCGTCTTCATCATAACTATTAACGTGCACCGTGCCTGCACGCAAGCGTTTGGCCACCATATGCGCCTTTGAGATATCTTGCGTCCATACTGCCGCCGCCAGACCATATTCTGTGTCATTGGCTATTGTTATGGCTTCATCCACTGTATCGAAAGTGATGATTGAAAGTACTGGCCCGAAAATCTCTTCAACCGCAATCTTCATGCTATTGGTCACGTTATCGAATACGGTTGGGCTAATATAAAAGCCGCCAGATTCAGCTTTTACCTGTGCTCCACCAGCCAATAGAGATGCGCCATCCAGCTTGCCTGATTCGATGTATTTGAGTACGTTTTCCATCTGTCCACAATCCACCATCGCGCCCATCTTAGTGTTAGCGTCTAGCGGGTCACCTGGCTGATAGTTGTTAAGCTCGGCCAGTATTTTTTTTACCAGCTTGTCTTTAATGGAACGCTCCACCAATAACCTAGATGGCGCATTACAACTTTCACCCTGATTATAAAAAATTGAACCCGCGGAAGATTGCGCAGCGCGGCCTACATCCTTGCAATCGGCAAATACAATATTGGGTGATTTGCCGCCCAGCTCACACCACGCACGTTTTAAGTTGCTTTGCCCTGCCATAATTTGTATTTTTTTACCCACTGCGGTTGAACCAGTAAACGCAATGCAGTCGACATCCATATGTAGCGCTAATGGTGAACCTGTCTCTTGTCCGAAACCTGGCAATACATTTAACACGCCTGGCGGAATGCCAGCTTGTAATGCTAAATCGCCTAGTCTTAGCGCCGTCAAAGGTGATTTTTCAGAAGGTTTTAGTACAACACTGTTGCCCGAAGCTAAAGCTGGCGCTATTTTCCAAGCAGCCATGGCAATGGGATAATTCCACGGCACAATCGCACCCACTACACCAATGGGCTCACGCGTAATCATCGCCAACGTGTGGTCAGCTGTAGGCGCAATTTCGTCATATACTTTATCAATGGCCTCACCAAACCAGCGGATGGTATTGGCGGCAGAGGCCACGTCCACGCTCAGGCTGGCGGTAATGGGTTTACCCATATCTAGGGTTTCTAAAAGCGCCAGCTCTTCACGATTTACAATAATTAAATCGGCAAACTTAATCATGGTTTGCTTACGTTCTTTTGGCGGCAGGCCTGCCCAGCGCCTATCGTTAAATGCGGTGCGGGCTGCAACAACGGCCAAGTCCACATCAGCAGATTTGCAACTGGCCACATCCGCCAACTTGCGGCTATCGATCGGTGAAAAGCATTCAAAAGTTGCACCATTGACCGCATTGACACGTTTACCGTTAATCAACGCACGGCCGTCAATTTTTAAGGTTTTAGCGCGCTGATGCCAATTTAAATCGTCCCAATCAATTTTTACTTTAGCGTCCATACTTAAAGTCCTGCCATGGCGATATATTTGATTTCGAGATATTCATCGATGCCATGATGCGAGCCCTCGCGACCCAAGCCAGATTGTTTCACACCACCAAATGGCGCTACTTCGTTAGATATCATACCGGTATTTACCCCCACCATGCCGTACTCCAATGCTTCAGCTACTTTCCAAATACGGCCAATATCGCGACTGTAAAAATAAGAGGCCAAGCCAAACTCAGTGCGGTTTGCCAGCTCAATCACTTCATCATCAGTTTTAAAACGGAATAGCGGCGCCACTGGGCCAAATGTTTCTTCTCTAAAAATAAGTGCATCAGTAGTCACCCCTGCCAATACGGTTGGTTCAAAAAATGTGCTCCCGCCTGTCTGATTCAAAATCATATGACGTTTACCGCCTTGGATAAGTTTTGCACCTTTTGAAACGGCGTCTTGAATGTGGCTTTCTACTTTTTCTATGGCAGCGGCATCAATTAACGGCCCTTGGGTCACCCCATCTGCAGTGCCATCGCCAATTTTAAGCGCACTTACTTTTTCAGCAAGTTTTGCAGAAAATGCATCAAACACACCATCTTGCACAAATAGCCTGTTAGCACACACGCAGGTTTGACCCGCATTACGGAACTTGCTAATCATGGCGCCTTCTACTGCTGCGTCTAAATCCGCATCATCGAACACAATAAATGGCGCGTTGCCGCCAAGCTCTAAGGATAATTTTTTTATGGTATCAGCGCATTGGCGCATCAAAATGCGGCCTACCTCGGTAGAGCCTGTAAATGACAACTTGGTGACTACATCGCTTTCACACAATACAGCGCCTATCTCGCGCGCCTTGCCCGTAATCACTTGCAGCACGCCGGCAGGTACACCTGCTTCTTCTGCCAGCACAGCCAATGCAATAGCCGACAATGGTGTTTGCTCGGCTGGCTTAATAATCATGCTACAACCTGCAGCCAATGCTGGCGCCGCTTTGCGCGTAATCATGGCAATGGGGAAATTCCATGGCGTAATAGCGGCTGTGACACCAATAGGCTGTTTAATGACCAATAAACGCCGGTCATTGGTGGGGCTAGGAATGGTTTCGCCATATACACGCTTAGCTTCTTCGGCAAACCACTCTATAAAACTGGCACCGTAATTCACTTCGCCACGTGCTTCGGCCAACGGTTTACCTTGCTCGGCAGTTAAAATTTGTGCTAAATCTTCAGCATGCAATTTAATTAAATCAAACCAACGCTTGAGAATGGCTGCGCGCGCTTGCGCTGTAAGCACTTTCCATTGTTTTTGCGCAACTTGTGCTGCAATAATCGCACGCTCAGTTTCGGCTTTACCCATACGTGGAACTTGTGCAATGACGTTACCATTAGCAGGATTAGTGACTGCTATAGTCTCGCCGCTGTCAGCGCCTATCCATGCGCCTTCCAGCAAGGTACTATTTTGTTTGAGTAACGCAGGGTACTTTAATTCCAACACAACTGTTTGAGACATTATTCAAATTCCTGTTACTTGTTCGCATCGCTATAAGCCAACGCCATATCACGTTTGCGTTTGCGCTCTTGACGAGAGGTGTAAAGACTAGAAGCGATGACTGCAACTGTAACAACCACTATAGTGACAGTTGCAACGGCATTAATGGTTGGGTTTAAGCCCAAGCGCGCGCGCGAGAATATGACCATTGGCATCGTAGAATAGCCTGGGCCTGACAAGAAAGATGACAGTACAACGTCGTCAAAAGAAAGGGTGAATGTGAGTAAAAATGCTGAGACTAAACCCGGAATCAATAATGGCAATGTCACTAACCAAAACACCTGAAAAGGCTTGCAGCCTAAATCCATGGCAGCTTCATCTAACTTGCTGTCCATTTCACGTAAACGAGATGTCACTACTACCGTTGCATACGCAGTGCCAAGCAAAGCATGACCAAGCAAAATGGTAAATAAGCCTTTTTGAGGAAAGCCTAACCAATGTTGCACCGAAACAATCATCAACAACAGTGACAAACCAACAATCACATCAGGCATCACCAAGGGCATACTCGCCATTGATGACAATAATGTGCGGCCTTTAAAACGCTTGTAGCGGTTGAGTGCAAATGCGGTAAATGCACCGAAAAACACCGAGATGAGTGCAGATAAACCTGCGATTTCGAGTGAAAGTAAAACGGCTGAAATTAAATCGCGGTCTTTCACTAACGCCTCATACCAGCGAAAACTCGCATGCGACCAAACCGTAACAAGTTTTGAATCATTAAACGAAAACACCACCAATGTAATAATCGGCAAATATAAAAACACGTAAACGGCGATCATCCAACCTCTAGCAAACAGCTGATTATTGCTGGCTTGGCTCATTATTTAACCTCCGCTAGTTCTGCTTGTGATTTATTGTAAATGGCCATCGGTAACAGAATGATGAGTATCATCACCACCGCCACTGCAGAAGCCATAGGCCAGTCCAGATTATTAAAGAACTCATCCCACAACACGCGGCCTATCATCAAAGTACTTGATCCGCCTAATAATTCTGGGATGACGTATTCACCTATTGAAGGAATGAATACCAGCATAGATCCCGCAATAATACCCGCCTTAGATAGCGGTACAGTAATAAGCCAAAATGCTTTAAATGGGCTGGTACCAAGGTCTGCTGCCGCTTCTAAATAACGTAAATCCAGCTTAGCTAAATTCGCATATAAAGGCAGAATCATAAATGGCAGGTAGGAATACACCATGCCTAATAATAATGAGAATGAGTTATTCATCATCTCTAATGGCGCATCTATGATATGCAAACTCATCAACACGTTATTAATTACACCATTGCTGACCAACAGGGTTTTCCAGGCATAAATGCGTAGTAAAAATGATGTCCAAAACGGCAACATAATGAGCATGAGCAAAGTGGGCTGCAGGTGCTTAGGCGAACGCGCCATAAAATAGGCAAATGGATAACCAATTGCTAAGCACAACAAGGTAGTAATGAGTGCGTACTTAATGGAAGATAAATAGGTTTTAAAGTATAAAGAATCGCTAGCAATAAACTGGTAGCTAGAAAAATTGAGCGTAAGCTTAGGCCAGCCATTGCTCCAATCAATCATATTTGAAACTTCCGTACCATTCATTTCAGACAGGCTAATTTTTAGCACAATCAGTAGCGGGATGGCGGCTAATAACAAAAACCAAAAGTACGGTATTCCGATGACTGCATTACGCCCATCTAAAAGGCTGCTCTTGATACTTGCAAACAAATTTTGTTTTTTAGCCATGATGCATTCCTTTTAATGAGTCAATACAACCATCGCTAAATCATTCCAATGTGCATAAGCCCTATCGCCCCAAGTAAGGCCGCAACTTAAATCACGCGTATTATTCAATTCTTGCGCTTTAATGACTTTGCCGCTATCCAGTTTAAGGTGATAAGTCGTGTGCGCGCCAAAGTAAACAATCTCAATCACCTCGCCTGCGCACCAGTTATTAGTCCCCTCGGGCTTTTCTTTTGATAGTAAGATTTTTTCTGGTCGTAATGCCACGCCAACACTCATGCCTTTATTGCCGCTAATGCCGTGACCAACATAATGCACACATTCTGGACAGCGAATCGTCACATGATCCGCTTCATCCTCTTCTACTACGCCTTCAAACATATTCACATTACCAATAAAGTCAGCCACTTGACGGCTATTTGGCATTTCATAGACGGTATCTGGCTCGCCCACTTGCAAGAAATAACCTTCGGCCATCACCGCAATACGACTGGCCATAGTCATCGCCTCTTCTTGATCGTGCGTTACTAGTACACAGGTCACGCCAACTTCTTCAATAATATTCACCAGCTCTAATTGCGTGGTTTCGCGTAATTTTTTATCTAGTGCACCTAATGGCTCATCTAACAATAGCAACTGCGGGCGTTTAGCCAAGCTACGCACTAACGCCACACGCTGCTGTTGCCCGCCTGAGAGTTGATGCGGCTTGCGCTGTGCATATTTATTGAGTTGTGCCAAACTTAACATCTTTTCAACACGATCCGCAATTTGGTCTTTCGGCATACCATCGCGCTTTAAACCAAAAGCGACATTTTCCCAAACACTTAGATGCGGAAATAAAGCATAAGATTGAAACATCATATTGATTGGGCGTTGATAAGCGGGGATATTAGTAATATCTTGCCCAGCAAGATAAATTTTGCCTTTGGTCGGCGTCTCAAACCCTGCCATCATGCGCAATAATGTGGATTTCCCGCAACCTGAACCCCCGAGTAGCGCAAAAATTTCACCTTTCATCACTGTAAGTGATACGTCATCAACCGCTTTTACCGTGCCATCGTAAATTTTGGTGACATTCTCAACGCGCAACAGCACCTCTTGCGCTGGCTTATTGATTTCTTTAGGTGCGGTTGCCATAAAACCCCTTTATATTGAGTGACTTAACGGTATTGAATGGGCCTGCAAGCCGCATGGATATTGGCTTACAGGCTAACGAATGTACTATACGCCAGTTTTAAACTTAGTATACAAGCGCGTCATAATACGTTTTGATTCAGGACTTTCTACGCCAGGTGGCACCAATTTAGCAATTTCCTCATCTGACAACACAATGGTTTTGTTGTTTTTAATTTCGTCATCAATTAACGGCATTGCAGCTTTATTAGGTGTGAGGTAAGTCACCTCGTTGGTATTAGCAGCGGCGACTTCTGGTCTCATCACATAGTCGATAAACTTGTGCGCGTTATCAGGGTGCTTAGCATCAGCAGTAATCGCCATGGTATCCATAAACAGCAAGCCACCTGTTTTTGTCAATAACGCCTCAATGTTCTGCTCGGATTTATTTTCAATAGAGCGTTTTCTCGCTAAATTGAAATCCCCTGCCCAGCCATAAGCTACACAGGTATTGCCACTAGCCAAGTCATCAATTTGTCCGCCAGAATTGAATTTTTTAATATCTGGACGCACCTTCATGAGCATATCAAACGCTGCTTGGTAATCTTCAGGTGTGGCTGTGTAAATGGGCTTACCCAAGTAATGTAGCGCAGCTTGAAATACATCAGCTGGCGTATCTAGAAAGGTGATGCCACATGATTTTAATTTATTGGTGTAGGTGGGATTAAATACCAAGTCCCAAGTATTTTCTGGCATAGGCGTGTCACCCAGTGCTGCTTTTACTTTATCCACATTAATGCCTACCGTGTTGTAGCTCCACATCCAGTCCACTAAGTATTCATTACCTGGGTCTAACTCAGCCATCTTTTTCAAGATGCCTTCGTCCAAGTTTTTCCAGTTAGGAAGCTTACTTTTATCTAGCTTTTGTAATAGACCACCTTCTATTTGCAATTTCGCCCAATTTGAACCAGGCACAACGATGTCATACCCAGTATTTTTTGCGATTAATTTTGCATGCAAGATTTCATTGCTATCAAATATATCGTAACGCACCTTAATGCCAGTTTCTTTTTCAAAGTTGGCAATGGTATCTGGCGCAATATAATCAGACCAGTTATAAATATTAAGTACTTTTTCTTCTGCTGCAGGCGCTTCTGCTGTCGCACTTGCGTCTGTCGCAGCTTTATCTGACTGACCACACGATGAAAGGAATAATCCAGCCCCTATTAAACCCAAACTTAAAAGATACTTACCATATGACATATTCATAATTAATTTACCCCTATAATAAAATTATTGAATGATTGAAAAAACTTTTCTTGCAAATCTTTACGCATAACTCTAAATAACTAAATCAAGCACATTATTACCCTACTATAAAACTGAATTAATTCTATCATGTTCAAAAATACTTGTTTAATAATACTTGTTTAAGAATATAAGTCATGCAACATTCACGTTAAGTACATTTTTTTGCATTAAACTTTTTTGCATTAAACCAAGTGACTCAAGGTCTCTAAGTGTTGCATCTAAGCACTTATGTATTAACGCCATCATTTCATCGATTTGCGCTTTCGTAATCACCAACGGCGGCGCAATAATCATGCGATCGCCCACTGCGCGCATGATTAAGCCATTTGAAAAACAATGGTTTCTGCATAGCATGCCTACTTCTATAGACTCATCAAAAGTAATATGTGCTTTTTTGTCTCTCATCAGCCTAAAGCCTGCCATTAGGCCACAAGATTCGGCACCCCCAACGAGCGGATGATTTGATAGCTCTGCAAACTTTTTCGCTAAATATGGCCCTGTTTCCTCGCGTACACGGTCTACTAAACCTTCATGTTCTAAAATATCAATGTTTGCCAGCGCTACCGCACAAGCCACGGGGTGTCCTGAGTAGGTATACCCATGATTAAAGTCACTACCTTTTTCTATTAACACTTCAGCAACACGCTTGCTAATGACGACCCCACCTAATGGAATATAGCCTGAGGTAACGCCCTTGGCAAAGGTCATCAAATCTGGTTTGGCACCTAATAATTGGGAGCCAAACCACCTTCCTACCCGACCAAAACCACAAATTACCTCATCACAAATGAGTAAAATGCCATACTTATCGCAAATACGCTGTATTTCTGGCCAGTATGTTTTTGGTGGAATAATGACACCACCCGCACCTTGTACAGGCTCACCAATAAAGGCTGCGACCTT
>JANNOS010000071.1:0-3656 GCA_031399315.1 Methylophilaceae bacterium
TTTTAGACAAGTCATGCAAGTATTTGACGGTGTTTCAGTATTAAATAAAAGTCTACCTGATACCGAAATTTTCGCTGCCCATTTCGAAAAAATAACACAAATCACCACCGAACAACGCGATGGTAATTTAGAAATCGCTAATATTAAATACCGCATTTCACCAACAGAAAGTTTGGTCGGCTATGGCTACTTGTCAAATATCGATCAACTAGGTTTTGGTAATGCGTGGTTTGGTGCAGGCGCGCTAAATAACGCTGGGGTACCTAACATTAATGCAGACCAATCGAACAAAATATTTGGTTTACGTTTAGATGGCACGCATCCATTTAACCCTAATTTTAGGGCGCACTACACGGCCGAGTATGCAAAACAAAGCGACTACGCTGATGGCGACAAACGCATTGATGCACACTACTACAAAATTGGCGGCGGCTTAGGTTTTGATAATCTAAATTTCCGTGTAGACCAAGAATTATTATCCAGTAACGATAATCAATATGCATTCCAAACGCCATTCGGTACTAACCATTTGTTTCAAGGTTGGGTAGATAAATTTTTAGCCACGCCAAGATCTGGCATTAAAGACACTTTTGTCACTGCAACTTACAAATGGGATGATTTTTTGTTTTTTGCCGATTATCACTTCATTAATTCTGATGAGGATTTCAATACCATTGGTAGTGGCGCAGCGACAAATGGCGACAAATACGGCAGAGAGTGGAATGTAGCAGCGACTTGGAATATCGACAAAAACTGGATGACCAAGCTCGAATACGGCAAGTTTACAGAAGAAGACCATTACGCAGCAACGGCGGCCACTACAGCCAACAATGTTGCCAATAATCGTGGCCGCTATCACGACACAGAAAAACTTTGGTTAACGGCGATGTACACGTTCTAGTATTTTTCTGGTTTAACATCAAATGTAATGCGGTGTGACATCCATTTAGCACACAAAGCGCAATAAAGGCTTTGTGTGCTAAATCAGTAATCAATCAAACGGTATTCTGCTTTTAAAGCCTTAATTTAGGCAGGCTATGCGTTTAAAAAAATTGAAAGAAACTATGACTACGCAAACCCTCAGCGGCACAATGAACGCCGTTACAAGCAAACCTGCTAAAAACACGAGCAAAAGCTCAAGCAAAAATTCGCGCCAAGGTTCGAACAAGTACCGCGGTTTAATCATTGCTATTAGCTTATTTCTATTATTTAACTTATTGGTTCTTGGGCTTAATTTCTACACCTCGCAAGGCTTAGATAACGATGCCGTATCAATTAACTTGGCAGGCCGGCAACGGATGTTGTCGCAACGCATGACCAAGGTAATTTTAGGCATGCAGTACGATGCAGCCCAAGGAAGATACAACGTTGAATCTACAGCAGAATTAAAAAAAGTAGTGTCATTATTTGATGGCACACTCAACGGTTTTAAAAATGGTGGCACGGTGGTAGGCGGTAACGAAAAACCCGTTTATTTGCCCGCCGTTAAAACCGCAGCCGAAAAAAAGCTAGTCAATGATGCATTAGCTATTTGGCAACCATATCAAAAACTATTACAACCACTTACTAAAGACTTGATTGTTAATGAATGGGATTTAGACCAAGCCACTGAATACGCACGCAGCAACAACTTAAAACTACTTAAGTTGATGAACGATTTAACCACCAGCTTAGAAACATCTACCAAACGAAAGTCTAGCCAGTTACAGCTCATTCAAACTGTTGCTTTAATACTATCGCTTATTTTATTTGCCAATATTATCTTTAACGCCTTGCGTAAACTGCGTTCCGCCGACTTAGAAACCACCAAAGCACAGCGTGAGACTTCTGAAATTCTAAATACCGTTAAAGAAGGATTGTTTCTGTTAGACCCCAATTTAAATATTGGCCAACAGCACTCCAACTCACTCGCGCATATCTTGCAGCATCCGATTAGCGCTGATATGCCTTTTTTTCCACTATTAGAAAATTTGGTATCTGCCGATACTTACTCCTCAGCAAAAGATTATATTCAGTTACTATTTGGCAACCGCGTCAAAGAAAGCTTAGTGCAAAGCTTAAATCCATTGCTTGAGGTCAAGATACAAGACCTGCACGGGGACCGTTATTTAAACTTTCAATTTAACCGCGTGATGCAAGATAAAGAAGTGCTGCATTTGCTTGTGACTGTCCAAGACATCACCAAACAAACGATACAAGCGCAAGAACTGGGCGCAATCAAGAGTCAACCCAGCATTAGCTTAGAAATGCTCACCAGTTTAATGCAAGCAGATTACTTTCAGTTAAAACGTTTTATTGCCAATACAGAAGATAGTTTTGTGCAAATCAACCAAATGATTAGTGAGTTTAGCAAACACAGCTCCACCTCTATGCCTGAGCGCATTAACAAATGTTTTAGGCTCATTCATAGTATCAAGGGTGAAGCAGCTACTTTAAACATGCAAACACTACAAAACCATGCGCATCAATTCGAAACCTTGTTGGTGGATTTAAGAAATAAAACAGATTGGTCTAATGAAGACTACCTAAAACCAGTCATCATACTCAACAACTTATTTGATGATATTCGCCAAATTGGCAGCATTCTCGATTCCATTCATCACTTCTTAGGCGATATTTCACAACAAAAAACCAACAAACAATTATCCACTATCATTTGTAGCAACTTAAATAACCTAGCCATGCAAGTTAGCAATAACCAGCAAAAAGAAGTACTACTCCAATGTGAGTTAAATCTACTGGATAGTCTAAACGAGGACATGGTTGTTCAAATTCAACAAATTAGTATTCAGCTAATACGCAATGGCATTTGCCACGGTATAGAAGCCCCAGAAGTACGCCTCCAAGCTGGCAAAGCAGCACAAGGCTTAATTCATGTGAGTGCTTCCGTGGAGAAAGATAGCATGATTAAAATTGCTGTACGCGATGACGGCCAAGGCATTGTGCCAGAACGCATTCGTGCTGCCATGTTGCAATCTGGTCGCTACAGCGTTGAAGAAGTTGCGGCGTTATCTGATCAACAAATTGTGAACAAACTATTTGAGCCAGGATTTTCCACTTCAGCCAATGTAAGTGCCGATGCAGGGCATGGCGTAGGCATGGATGTGGTGCAAATGAAAGTCCAGGAAATGGGTGGCACACTAAACATTAGCTCTAAACCAGATAAATTCACCCAATTTACACTACTCATCCCCTATCACCCACAATAGAAAAAATTAGACTGGCGATACTTAAACATGAAAATTATGATTGTGGATGATTCTAATATTATCCGAAACCGCGTAGCAAGAATCATTGAACAAAACAAACTTGCCCAATTTAAGATTGTGGGAACAGCTGCAAATGGTATAGAGGCCATTAGCGTATACCAACACACTAAACCTGAGATTGTCACTATGGATTTAACTATGCCAGAAATGGATGGTGTGGATTGCACGGAAGCACTCGTCAAGATAAGCCCCAATATTAAAATATTAATCGTCTCTGCCTTAAGTGATAAAACTACCGCCATCAATGCACTAAAAAAAGGCGCCCAAGGTTTTTTATACAAACCTTTTACTGATGGCGAATTAACACAAGCCCTTTTGGAGATTGCTGCAGAATGAACGATCTAAGCGATAGCGATATGAACGTATTTGTAAGTGCGATTAACAAAT
>JANNOS010000079.1:0-20406 GCA_031399315.1 Methylophilaceae bacterium
GTTAATTAGACATTTTTTTGATGTATGCACAAATTCAATCGGGTCTTCCACCGTTAAAATATGCCCCATCTCATTTTCGTTAATGTAATCCACCATCGCCGCCAATGTGGTCGACTTACCAGAGCCAGTAGGGCCTGTTACTAGGACAATGCCACGTGGTGTGTTGCAAATCTCTTTAAATATCGGCGGACAATTCAGCTCTTCTAGCGTTAAAATTTTAGAAGGAATAGTCCGGAACACTGCGCCAGAACCACGATTGTGATTAAATGCATTGACGCGGAAGCGTGCTAGATTTGGGATTTCAAACGAGAAATCACACTCTAATGTTTCTTCATATACTTTGCGCTGACCATCGTTCATGATGTCATACACCATGTCATGTACTTGCGTGTGATCCATGCTGGGCACATTGATTTTACGCACATCACCATGCACGCGTATCATCGGCGGCAAACCTGCTGATAAGTGCAAATCTGATGCTTTATTCTTAACCGAAAAGGCGAGTAAATCTGAAATATCCACTATCAGCTCCTGCTATAATTATGTAAGTTAAACTTAACACCTTAAACGTAAAATCTAAGAAACTACACAAAGTTTATTGTTTAGATAATTGAATTATGACCATAATTTCCGATTCCTTGCAAGTAATTCAAGCAAGTATTCTTAATGCAAAGCAAGTTGCGTGCAGAACCGATGAAATTAAGCTATTGGCTGTGAGTAAAGCGCAATCTGCCGATAAGCTACGCGAGGCTTATTTAGCTGGTCAGCGCGCATTTGGCGAAAATTACGTACAAGAAGCAATCACTAAACAAGCTTTATTGCAAGATTGCAACATCGAGTGGCATTTTATAGGGCCGATTCAAAGCAATAAAACACAAATTATTGCGCAACATTTCGATTGGGTACACTCGGTAGATAGGTTAAAAATTGCATCTCGTTTAAACGAGGCTAGGCCAGAAGCACTTCACCCGCTTAATATATGCATTCAAATTAATAGTAGCGAAGAAGCCTCTAAAAGCGGCGTAGATATTGACTCTATAGCTTCTCTTGCAAAAGATATTACTGACATGCCTAAGCTTAAACTACGCGGTATCATGGCGATACCCGCGCCCACAAAAGACCTTGCAAAACAGCACGCACAATTTAAAATAGTAGCTGATACATTCAAAAGGCTACAACAAAATTTTGATTTGGACACATTGTCAATCGGTATGTCCGGCGACTATATTGCGGCAATTCAAGAAGGTGCTACCATAGTACGCATAGGTTCAGCAATTTTTGGTTTGCGTACTTAAATCCTTAAGTACTTATGGTGCGCAATTGTATAAATAGAAAATGAGAAAATTAATTGAGAAAAACTAGATGAAATTAGGCTTTGTTGGCGGTGGCAATATGGCGCAAGCACTGATTGTTGGCCTAAAGGATCAGAGTAGCTTGAGCCAGCAATTTGCAATCTCAGATATTACTATTATCGAGCTAGACGCGAGTAAATGCGTAGAGCTCCAGCAAAATTTTGGTGTTACTGCGTCAAATGATCTAAAAAAAATAGTGGGCTGTGATGTGATTGTATTGGCTGTCAAACCGCAACACTTACCAGCAATAGCAAAAACGTTAAGTACATTATTATCTACGCAATTAATTATCTCTATTGCTGCTGGCATTCGATTAACCGACTTATCGCGCTGGCTAGGTAGCTATAAAAATATTATCCGCGCCATGCCCAACACCCCAGCACAAATTCAGGCTGGCATCACTGGCTTATATGCCTTACCTGAAGTATCTAAACAAGAAATCGCCATAGCGGATCAAATATTAAGCGCCGCTGGTAGCACCTTGTGGCTAGATTCTGAAGAAAAATTAGATGCTATTACTGCAATTTCTGGTAGCGGCCCTGCTTATGTATTTTATTTTATAGAAGCCTTGCACGAGGCGGCGTTAAAATTAGGTTTAAACGAAACTCAAGCCAAACAACTCAGCATTGCTACTTTTAAAGGTGCAAGTTTGCTTGCGGATGCTAGCACCACACCGATTGCCACTTTACGTGAACAAGTAACCTCAAAAGGCGGAACCACAGAGCAAGGCTTGTTAAGTTTAGAGCAATCCCAGGTGAAACAAGCCATTGCCTTAGCTGCACAAAAAGCTTGTGCACGTGCTAAAACCCTAGGTACAGAATTAGGGCGCGATGAATTAGGGCAGAATTAAGGAAAAACATGTTTACAACAGCACTCAATTTTTTAGCTACCACCGTTCTAAACTTACTCACAATGTTATTTTTATTGCGATTTATTTTGCAATTAGTAAGAGCGCCATTTAATAACCCACTCGCTCAAATGGTCGTTTCACTGACCAATTTTGCTGTCAAACCCGTACGCAAGGTGCTCCCAAGTTGGGGCAAGTTCGATTTATCCACGCTTTTTCTAGCGATAATCACGCAATTTTTACTGCAAATGTGTTTAGTTTGGTTACGAGATTTTCCACTTAGCGTTGCAGACCAATCGGTGTGGATGGGTATATTTGGGATGAGCTTGCTAGGCGTACTCCGTACCAGTCTGGACGTGTTTTTTTATGCGCTATTATTGCAAGTAATTTTAAGCTGGGTTAACCCGCATTCCCCAATCTCTAGTGCACTTGATAGCCTCACAAAACCAATACTAGGTCCAATACAACGTGTTTTACCCATGGCGAGCGGTATTGATTTTTCACCTATTGTTGCGCTTATTTTTCTACAAATGATTAATGTATCTGTCATAAAAACGCTTGAATCCCAGCTATTAGCCCTTTTTTAAACACAGGTATTCGGCTAGAATCAGCTAAGCATTAACTAACAATAAGAAAATATAATGAGCGAATCTTTAATCACCAATACAACAATCACCAGTAAGACAATCACTGACAAAATTGGTGAATACGAAACTTGGCGTGCTAATTTAACTAAGACCATCACCAACTATCGAGATTGGCTAGCCACCAGCCCACATAGCGACTCTGTACAAGAGTTACGTTTGTATGACGTGCTAGAAATGCTAGGGCGAGATCAAATAGTCATTGCCTTTTTAGCAGAATTTTCACGTGGTAAATCTGAAACCATCAACGCCTTATTTTTCTCCGACTTTAATCAGCGCCTCCTTCCCAGCGAACCTGGACTCTCCTCAATGTGTACCAGCGAGATCTTTTGGGATGCGCGCGAAGAGCCTTCTATCAAACTCTTACCTATTGATACACGACTGCGTGAAGACTCACTCACTTACTTGAAAACCACACCCAGTGCTTGGGAAAAGTTTAAATTAAATGTTTACTCTCCAGACGAGATAAAAGAAACACTCAGAAAACTGATTGAGCTAAAGGAAGTGACAAAAGCACAGGCAGAAGAGCTGGGATTGTTTGACCCGCAAGATGCCACTATGCTCAACCAACTGGCAAACACGGGCTTAGTCAAGGTGCCTGTATGGCGTCATGCCATTATCAACTTTCCGCACCCACTTTTAAAAAGCGGCTTGGTGATTATTGATATCCCTGGGCTTGACACACTGGATTCTGAACCTGAACTCGCACTTAATATTATCCCTAATGCGCATGCAGTATTGTATTTAACTGCAACCGACTCGGGCATTACTGCCGCTGATATGCAAGTTTGGAACGACTTTATTAAAGGTCGAGCCAAGCATACATTAACCTTAGTTAACAAAATTGATATATTGTGGGATGACTATAAACCCAAGCAACATGTGGCAAATGATATTGAAAAGAAAATCAATATTACTGCGCATCAGTTGGGTATTTCGCCTGACAACGTTTTAGCTATTTCTGCACAAAAAGCACTCATCGCCAAAATTAGAAAAGATGACACACTGTTGCAGAAAAGCGGCTTTATTGAATTAGAAACCGCCTTAGGCAATCAGATTATTGCTGCCAAACAAGAGGTTTTAGGACAGTCTGTGATTGGTGAATGTGCTGAAATGATTAAAATTTCACGCAAACTGGTGCAGCAGCGCCTGATTAGTTTACGTCAGCAAATCGTTGAGCTTCGCGAAATAAGAGGACTAAAAGAAAATTCAGCTAAACAAGTTCTGACTAAAGTAATTGCCGATAAAAAACGTTATGAAGCCTCCCTCCCAACTTTTAATCTTGCGCACGCAAAGATTAGCCAACTTGGCAAACAACTGCTTCGCCATTTAAGCGTAGACTATTTAAATGCATCCCTCATTGAAAGTCGCCAGGCGATGGGCGAGAGCTGGACGACCGTTGGACTTAACAAGGGTATGCGTAGCTTAACAAAACAAGCCAACGAGCTCGCTGGGCACACCACAAAAGAAAGTAAAGCTATTAATAGGCTGGCTGACAATATCTATGATGTTTTTCAAACAAAACACGATTTCGATTTATTTGATCCTCCTGCGCTTGATATGTCGAACTTTCTTAAGAATATGAAAGCCTTAGAAAAAATTACGCATGATTTTTGTGCTGATCCAATTAACGTGCTGACTGAAAAACATTTTTTAATTCGCAGATTTTTTTTGGGGCTAGGTACGCAAATGCAGAAAATATTTGCTCAAGCCGAAAAAGACTGTGAGCGTTGGCAGCATGCCGTTTTAAGTGAGCTTATCTCTCAAATGTCAGAGCGTAAAACCAGTTTGGATGAGCGCGTTAAAAACTTAATGGAAGCCAGATCCAGCACCGAAGCGCTCGATGCACAATTGGCTATTATTGAAAAAGAATATGCGCAAATCAGCAAAGAAGGCCAGTCCTTAGATATGATGCTGTTGCACTTATTGAAAGCAGTTAAACTTCCAAAAAAATCAAAACTGACGACGCAAACCACTAATCTCAATAAAACTTTAAACCTACCTGAAATACCATTCTTAAACGTATCCTCTTAACCTTTGCTAGGGACTCACTTACTAGCTAAAATTCATCAATCAAGCTATATCAATACAATATCAAAAGCTTCGCGTGCATATTGGCTATCTGCCTGCAAAGTCACGCGCTTATTAATAAAGTCTGATAAATTAGCCAAGCTTTGCGATTCTTCATCTAGCAACATATCAATAACATCTAGCGATGCAATCACTTTAAATTCTTTAGCGTTAAACTGTTTAGATTCGCGCAAAAGCTCGCGCATAATTTCGTAGCATATCGTCTGCGCGGTTTTGTATTCACCGCACCCATTGCATACATCACATGACTCACAAAGCAAATGTGCTAAGCTTTCACGCGTGCGTTTGCGTGTCATTTCAACCAAACCTAAAGATGTAAATCCATTGATGCCTGTGCGTGAGCGGTCTAACTCAACCGCCTTTTTAAGTTCATCTAATACCGCTTCGCGTTGCGCATCTTCATCCATATCAATAAAATCGATAATGATAATACCACCCAGATTTCTAAGCCGTAACTGCTTTGCAATACAATGTGCTGCTTCTAAATTAGTTTTAAAAATCGTATCCGATAAATTTTTACCACTGACAAAACTACCTGTGTTTACATCAACAGTCGTGAGCGCTTCTGTTTGATCAAAAATTAAATAGCCGCCAGAAGTGAGCTCTACTTTGCGAGAAAGTGCGCGCTCAATTTCTTTCTCGATATTATAAAAATCGAAAATCGGCCGCTCGCCTTGATAATGACTTAATGGTTTGACTGCCTTGGCGACATAGAGCTCTGCAAACTCTTTTAGCTGCGCATATGTCGTCTTAGAATCTACACGTATGCTAATGGTGTCGTCGTTCACCACGTCTCGTAGCATACGTCTCGGCAGACTTAAATCGTAAAACACCATAGATCTTTCACCTGCAGATTTGCTATCGGTTTGAATTTTTGCCCACACTTTTTGCAAATACTCAATATCGTTTAATAACTCTTGATCTGATGCAGTTTCTGACATGGTGCGAATAATAAAGCCGCCCGTTCTCTTCTCTGGCAATAGCCTCAGCAGGCGATTACGCAGCAGTTCGCGCTCTTCTTCGTCTTCAATACGTTGCGACACGCCAATATGATCTTGATGCGGCAAGAACACTAAAAACCGCCCTGCTATGCTAATTTCAGTGGTGAGGCGCGCGCCTTTGGTGCTAATGGGTTCTTTGATTACCTGCACGATAATTGATTGGCCCTCAAACAACACTTCTTGAATCGGCCGCTCTATTTGCGGCTCACCATTCACATGGCACTCCATAATATCGGCTACATGCAAAAATGCTGCCCGTTGTAAACCAATTTCAACAAAGGCTGATTGCATACCTGGCAATACACGGCAAACCGTACCACGATAAATATTACCAACAATGCCTAACGAAGAACTGCGCTCGATATGAATCTCTTGTGCAATACCTTTTTCAAGTACCGCCACCCGCGTCTCTTGTGGAGTCACATTTATTAAAATCTCTTGTCCCAAATTTTTATGCCTTAATTTTGCTTTGCTAGCTTTTGATTATTTTGTCTAAAAGCATCGACGTTTCATGTACTGGTAACCCCATCACACCAGTATAACTACCTTCAATACGCTTGATCCAACTGCCTGCTAAACCCTGAATACCATAGCTACCTGCTTTATCTCGATGCTCTCCTGTCGCAATATACGTTGCTATCTTGGCATCGGTCAGACGCATCATCTGCACGGAAGTAGTACTAAGCGCTTTAGCAAGCTTACCATTAAAAGCAAGCACTACTGCCGTATGCACCTGATGCGTCGTACCAGATAGTTTTTTAAGCATGTTAAACGCATCCGTATCGTTTTCAGGCTTACCAAATATTTCATTTCCAAGCGCAACCGTGGTATCTGCCGCAATGATAGGCAAATACGCATGCTGTCCATCGAGTTTTTTAAGCGCAGCCAAGGCCTTTTGTTTAGCAAGTCGCATCACGTAAGTCGTTGGCGATTCATTAGCAAGCACCGACTCATCAATATCGGCAGACATCACCATACAGTCAATACCCATCTGCTTTAATAGTGCAACCCGCCGCGGACTTTGTGAGGCCAAAATAACGTGTTTCAATATATTTGTTTTCTTCATACGTCTACTTTAATTTACTATGCCAAAATATCAAAACAAATTATCAAAAATGAAAGTTTACAAATGGTCGAACTATCAGCATTAATCAAAATCACCATTTCGCTGTTCGCCATTGTGAATCCAATTGGCAGTGTGCCTATCTTTATTAGTGCTACGGATGGCTGGAGTAAACCTGATCGCGCCAAAATTGCCAGAACGGTTGCTTTAACTGTATTTATCGTTTTAATGTTATCCGCTTTTATAGGTAATGGTATTTTGAGTTTTTTTGGTATTAGTATTCCATCGTTTCAAGTAGGCGGCGGCATTTTGTTGATGCTTATTTCTATTTCTATGATGCACGGCAAACAAGGTGGTACAAGACAAACTGCTGAAGAAGCACAAACTCTGGCTGAGCGAGAAGTGATTGCGATTGTACCGCTTAGCATCCCTCTACTTGCTGGGCCGGGCGCCATTTCAAGCATGATTTTAAATGCCCAACAACATCCCACGTTTTGGGGGCATCTGTCGATGGTAGTGCCTGTATTGATTATTTCAGCCATCATCTGGCTGGTTCTCAAACTGGCTGAGGTAATATCCCAACGTCTTGGGACGATTGGAATTAATATTGTCACGCGCTTAATGGGTTTGATTTTAGCCGCCATGGCAGTGGAATTTATTGCGCACGGTTTAACTGGGCTGTTTCCGCAATTGGCGACTTAGCTGTAAAATGTAGACATTATTTTTAGAAAATTCATACTTTAGAAAAGCAGCACTTTGAAAAAACAACCCAATAAAAAATCACAATGGAAACCCAATGCGACCGTCGCAGCGATTATCGAACAAAACGGTAAGTTTTTGTTAGTAGAAGAAGAAACTGACCGCGGCAACCGCTACAACCAACCTGCAGGTCATTTAGAAGATGGCGAAACGCTATTACAAGCGGTCATCCGTGAAACGATGGAAGAATCTGCCTATGAGTTTATGCCAGATGCTTTGCTGGGTGTTTACCATTGGAAGCACGACCACAACGACACCACGTATTTACGTTTTGCCTTTATTGGCAAAGTGGGGATGCACTATCCCATGCAAGAACTTGATGCTGGTATCGTGCAGGCGGTATGGATGAGCATCGATGAAATACGCGATAAAGCAGGCCTGATGCGTAGCGAGCAAGTGTTAAGCTGTGTTGAAGACTATTTAGCAGGTAAAAGCTACCCGCTGGAAGTGATTACTAACTTATGAGCCAAAAAACCATGGGAAAGACAAAGGTTGTAGTAGGTTTGTCTGGTGGCGTAGATTCTTCAGTCACAGCCATGTTGCTGAAGCAACAAGGTTATGAAGTCGTCGGCCTTTTCATGAAAAACTGGGAAGACGACGATGACAATGAATATTGCTCTAGCAAGCAAGATTTAATTGACGCGGTGTCTGTAGCCGATAAGCTTGATATTGAAATTGAAGCGGTGAATTTTAGTAAAGAATATAAAGACCGTGTATTTGCTAATTTTTTAGAAGAATATCAAGCAGGTCGTACGCCAAACCCCGATATTTTATGCAATGCAGAGATTAAATTTAAAGCTTTTCTCGATCATGCGATGGGCTTGGGTGCGGATTTAATCGCCACTGGCCATTATGCGCAGGTGCGTGAAAACCCACTAAAACCAGGTAGCTATCAATTGCTCAAAGCCGATGACGGCAGCAAAGACCAAAGCTATTTTTTATATCGCCTAAATCAAGCGCAATTAAGTAAGACTTTGTTTCCATTGGGAACCTACTTAAAGCGCGAAGTGCGTGAAATTGCGCGCCAAGCGGGATTGATCAATGCCGAGAAAAAAGACTCTACTGGCATATGTTTTATTGGTGAGCGGCCATTTCAGGAATTTTTACAACGTTATTTACCCAAACAACCAGGTGACATTAAAACCCCAGAAGGCAAAGTGGTCGGCCAACATGAAGGTTTAATGTATTACACGTTAGGTCAGAGACAGGGTTTAAAAATCGGCGGTAGCCGTGATAGCAATGGCGAACCTTGGTTTGTCGCCGCCAAAGATATGCAAGCAAACGAGCTGATAGTCGTGCAAGGCCATGAACACCCATTGTTACTGAATGATGGTCTAAAAGCCAGCCAGCTTACTTGGATTGATGACACAGACCCAAGAACAAACTGGGTATACGCTGCCAAAACGCGCTATCGCCAGCCCGATGCGCCTTGCGAAATTGATGCGTTAAACACGTCTGAAGTTGACATAAAATTCGGCCAAAAACAATGGGCAATCACCCCTGGTCAATCTGCTGTGGTGTACGAAAGCAATGTTTGCCTTGGTGGAGGTATTATTACCGCCGCTATTTAGCCATTAAAAGCAGAGTCTAAGCCCGATTTAACCTTTTGTTTTAAAGATACAAACTGCGGCATTCGCCCTAAAATTGTTCTAATAGAAAACTTTGGGTCAGATGGGCTAAATATGGCTTACGTATTTAAAAACGCACAAGGCAAAATTGTCGCCGCCAGCGCAGCAGAAAGCTTCGGCAATGGCTGGGCTTTTGTTGATGACAATAGCAAAGAGTATCTTGAGTTTTTAGAAGACACCTTGGCTGAAAGCGCGCCATTTCGCGAGAGTGACCTGCAAATGGCACGCGTAGTAGAGGATTTAATCTCTATGCTGATTGATAAAAATGTTATTCGCTTTACCGACTTCCCAGAAGCGGCTCAAAAACGCTTGAACGACAGACAAAGCATGCGCAAAAGAACGCAACTTTCCAAGCTTGTAGATGACAGCGACGATATTATTTTTAACTGAATAACCTAAAAATAGATGCTCTGCAAGCCAATATCTATAAGGCTTCCAGAGCATGTATATTTAAACAGTTTAATGTGTTTAAATTAAAAACATCTCTGCCACAGAGAACACTGAGAACCCTCCAAACCACCACCGTCATTCCCGCGAAGGCGGGAATCCATTTTCAAACGAAACAAAAAGCCACTGGATTCCGTGGTTCGCAACTTAACAGTTGCTCCCGTCGGAATGACGGAGTTTGAAAGATTTATTCGCTAAACAAACTACTGTGAAACTTCACTGGTTTACCAATCCCCTTTGCCGCGCCTTCGGCTTGAGCGGCAGATGTAAGGTGACGAGGACTGTTTGAGGATTGAAAATCCGAGTTCCGCAGTCACCACGCAGATGCGGCGCTAAGACCGAAGGAAACAAGCAGCAGCGGGGTAGACTTTTCTTTGGTTTCTTTCTTTTGGCTAAGCAAAAGAAAGAAACTCGCCAGTCGCGCGAAAGCGACAATGTGCCATACGGCGGATAACGCTACGCTAGTCCGCCCTACGCTTGCTTTGGATTGCCACTAGAAGAAACGGATCTGGCATGTTCTTCAAGAACCCTCATTATAGCTTCAATTTCTTTTTGTCGTTGCGCTGTAGTTTCTGGCGTTACTGGTTCGCCAGAGAGCGCGAATTCGCACATTTTAGCAGTGTGAATAATGTAATGCTCAAGAGGCATGATGCGGCGGCTGTGTTCAGCAGTGAGCTTCCAGCTTTCAATGGCTGCGTTAAATACCAACTCGTTGAAATGGTGCTTATCTTCTGCGCGCTTACTTATAAGCGAAGTAATGAGACTTGGAAGCGCACCGATGACTGCGCCACCAAGACCAACAACAGCTACCAATTCTTCAGGGGATAGTGCCATAAACTTTTACCTCCTTTGCGGCGTATTCATAGGTTCAGTAATCCTGAGTTTTCTGCTTATTTTCGTATTGCCGCGCTACGTGCTAAAGCGAAGAAGTTGATAATAAAGCATAACGTAAAACAACCATCAAAATCACCCCACCACTGGCATTGTCTGTTTAAAACTCGGTCGCTTCACCAAAACACTATAATGCTTCGCCAAATTAGGACAATTATCCTGCCAATTCAACTGCTTAAAACGCAAATCCAAATAACCTAGCGTGCATCCTAAAGCAATATCCGCCAAGCTAAAAGTCTCATTTACGCACCATTTCTTTTTGAAAATATCCAAATTAAGCATTTCTAAACCGCGAGTTACTTTATCCATCTGCTTATCAATATTGGCTTGCGATTGCTGCTCTGGCGGCCTGCGTCCTTCTAACATCGCAGCCACCGCCGCATCGCAAACGCCGTCTGCAAGCGCCTCCCAGCGGCGCACCCAAATTTTACTGCTATGGTCTGTTGGAATTAAATGTGTGCCTGGCGCACGATTGTCTAAATATTCCACAATCACGCGAGAATCGTAAAGGCTGTCACCATCATCTAGCACTAATACTGGCACTTTACCGAGCGGATTATGATTTTTTACGGGACTATCTGGCTCGCTCAAAACCACTTCTTGCAACGTGACATCAATGTGCTTTTCGAGGGCGACAATGCGTACTTTGCGGGCATAGGGGCTGTTAAGTGTATATAAAAGCTTCATGATATGGTGTGCGTATTTAATGACTTAACTGCATTATAATGGAAATATGCTTTCAACTACATCTGCACCCATATTCACACAACAATATCCACGTGGCTCAGAAGCGTTTAATGCTTTAGTGAATCAAAATGTGAAGGCAGCTTTAAGCGAAGACATTGGTAGCGGCGATTTCACTGCGATGCTTATCCCTGTCTCACAGCAGACAGTGGCTACAATCATTTCGCGCGAAAGTGCCATTATTTGCGGCATTGATTGGGTCAATGCCTGTTTTAAACAACTAGATGAAAACACAAAAATAAAATGGTTTGTAAACGAAGGTGAAAAAATCTCTGCCAACCAATTACTATGCGAGATTTCGGGCAACGCACGTGCACTACTTTCTGCTGAGCGTTGTGCTTTAAATTTTCTGCAAACGCTTTCTGCAGTGGCAACGCACACACGTTTATATGTGGTTGCGGTTTCTGGTACGCAAACCCAAATTTTAGATACGCGCAAAACCTTACCTGGCCTACGCTTAGCGCAAAAATACGCAGTGACCATGGGTGGCGGCATGAATCAACGCTTGGCTTTGTATGACGGTATATTAATCAAAGAAAATCATATCGCCGCTGCAGGTAGTATCGAGAAAGCATTGGTGCAAGCACGCGCATTAAATGCCAATGTTACTATACAAATTGAAGTGGAAAATTTAGACGAACTTGCACAGGCTTTAAATGCTGGCGCAACGAGTATTTTGTTGGATAATTTTGGTATGTCTGATATGAAAGAAGCTGTGCGCATCACCAACAAGCGCGCGGTTCTCGAGGCATCTGGCAATGTAAATTTGAACTCCGTGCGCGATATCGCACTCACAGGGGTAGACCGTATTTCTATCGGCGCGCTCACAAAGCACATTCGGGCCATTGATTTATCAATGCGAATCAAATAGCATGAGATTAAATATTAAAAAATAAAACATGAGTTCAAACAATGATTAAACCAGTAGGCATGGCAAAAGCTAAAGGCAAACTTAATTTAGGTGATGTGCTGCGCATGCTGGTAAACGACCACAGGCTAGATAAAAGCCAAGCAGAAAAACTATACAAAGATAGAAAACTCGATAGCTCAAACCTGCACCCAGTCATTATTATTGGCGAGCAAAAGTGGAAAGATTTGCGCCCACCGCATCGTGTGCTTACTGTAGATTATTTATCGCGCTGGCTGGCAGAGCAAGCTGAGCTTGACTACTATCATATCGACCCACTAAAACTCGATTTTACCTCTGCTGCGCAAATGGTCTCAAAAGCGTATGCAGAGCGCCTTAAAATTATGCCGATTGCCATTAAGGGCAATGATGCGACGATTGCCACCGCAGAGCCTTATCAGACCGAGTGGATTCCTGATTTAGAGCGTATTTTAGGCAAAAACATCAAGCTGGTGATAGCTAACCCGCTGGAAATTAACCGTTATTTACCAGAAATTTACAACCTTGCCTCATCTATTAATCTAGCAAACAGTGCAAAAGCTGGCCAAATTGTTGGCGTGCAGAACTTTGAGCAACTGATTGAGTTAGGCAAAGACAAAAACCTAGATGCCAACGAACAGCACGTGGTAAATATTGTAGACTGGTTGCTTAAATATGCGTTTGAACAACGCGCCAGTGATATACATTTGGAACCGCGCCGCAACATGGGAACGATGCGTTTTAGAATTGATGGTGTATTGCACCAAGTGTATCAACTGCCATCGAATATTATGAATGCCATTACCAGCCGCATTAAATTACTTGGCCGTATGGATATGGTAGAAAAGCGCCGCCCACAGGATGGCCGCATTAAAACCCTAAGTGCTGATGGCACTGAAATCGAGTTACGTTTATCGACCATGCCAACCGCTTTTGGCGAAAAACTAGTCATGCGGATTTTACACCAGATGTCGTTGTGCAAGACTTTATACAGCTTGGGTTCTCTCAAAGACAATCGTCTTTATGGGCGCAATGGACGAAAGCGCCAAACGGCATTATTTTGGTGACCGGCCCGACTGGTTCTGGAAAAACAACGACTTTATATTCCACGTTGAAGCAAATTGCTACGCCAGAAGTTAACGTAAGTACGGTGGAAGACCCGATTGAGATGGTTGAACCTGCTTTTAACCAAATGCAAGTACAAACTAATATTGGGCTTAATTTTGCAGACGGCATTCGCACGCTGATGCGGCAAGACCCAGATATTATTATGGTAGGTGAAATTCGTGATATTGAAACTGCTGATATGGCGATTCAGGCGGCGCTCACTGGACACTTAGTGCTATCAACCTTGCACACCAACGACGCACCTTCTGCTGTCACGCGTTTGCTTGATTTAGGTGTACCGTCGTACCTGATTCATTCAACTGTGCTAGGCGTTATGGCGCAGCGCTTGGTGCGTACTTTATGCCCTGCTTGTAAAGCACCGCATGAAATTACCGATGCTGAATGGGCATCCATCACCCATCCATTCAAAGCACAAAAACCAACTACTGTGATGAAAGCTGTGGGCTGTCTTGAATGCCGCAAAACGGGTTTCCGCGGTCGTAGCGGTATTTATGAGATGCTGACCATTACGCCAAAACTACGCAAACTCATTAAACCCGAAACAGATTTAGCGCAGCTTAAAATGTTAGCCTATCAAGAGGGCATGCAACCACTGATGCTAAACGGCGCTGAAAAAGTGGCTGCTGGTTTAACGACAATTGAAGAGCTACTCAAAGTAGCACCACCGCTAGATCAATAATTATGTTCAATCGTTAGTCGCAGCAGTTAGTTTCAATCATGCATAAAAAGTGAATTTATGAATGCATCAGCACCCGCTTGCATACAAGGTGAATCTAACTCATGAAGTGAGCTTGAGAGAGGATGCCCTAGGGCATTGACTTACGGCATACACTAAAGTGCTCGGTGTTGATAAGCACTTTACCTCTTTATCATTTTGCTCTTGAAAATTTAAAACAGCGTAACTGTGTAGGCAATAAAAAAGCCCATGGTTAACCATGGGCTTTTTTAGGTTTAATCTACTTAAAAGTTGTAAATTAAAGTCGCGCGACCAGTAATGGGTGAGCCAGGCGTGATGTTGTTATTATTGTGCGCATAAAGTGCATATTCTTTGTTAGTTAAGTTTTCTAAGTTAACTTGTAAGCTCAACTTTTCACTAAATTTACCAAAAATTGCAGCATCGTAACGTGTGTAGCCTGGTAACAAAGTACTGGTCGTCGCTGTTGGCGATAAGGCATAGCGGTCAGATGTGCTTACAATACCAAGTGCCACTGCCCACATATCGTTAATCTCATACTTATTCCATAAAGATAATGTGCGGTCAGGTGTTTGGCCAAGTTCAGCACCCTTTAAGATTCTGCTTGCGCCAGTGCCTTGCTGCTTAGTGATTTCTCCATCTTGGAATGCGATGCCACCAAATACGCTCCAGTTATCGGTCACATTGCCAGTAATACCTAATTCAACGCCTTTGGTTTCTTGGCCATCCACCAAAATCTGTTGGGTAGGGTTGCTAGGGTCGATAATTTGTACATTCTCGCGTTCTAGTTTGTACACTGCCGCAGTTAATGCCAAGTCTCGGGTCGCATCCCACTTTGCGCCGACTTCATAGTTAATAAATTTTTCAGGTTTAAAAGATGCATTTGTGACAGTTAACCCAATCAGTTGATCACCTGCGCGTGGTACATATGAAACACTGTAATTAGCATAAAGTGATACTGGCTCTACAGGCTTAAATATCAACCCCGCGCGAGGCGCCAGTAAGTTATCGCTGACATTGATGTTGGTATTAGTTAACAAATTGGTGTAATCAGTATCGAAGTTATCGTTGCGTAAGCCAACAATCGCTTGCCACTGTGGCGATAAGATAATTTGATCCTGCAGATAAAACGCAGCTACTGTCACGTCACTTTGTTGATTGCGAGTTGTTGTATTAAACACAATCCCAGATCTGGTGGGGTTGCTACTAGGCACTGAACCAGCTAAATTTTCCCCACCTACAGGTGTAAGGCGCTTGTTGTCCGTGTCTTGTACGGCAAACTCTGCACCTACCAATAATTTGTGCTCAATACTGCCAGTTTTTAAGCTATAAGTTAAATCAGTTTGATTAATTAAATTTTCACGTCTGGTTTCATCACGATAAGCACCAAGTTGCACCGTGCCATTGTTTAAAACAGGGTTTCTAGCAAATACGTTTTGATAATATTTATCATAATCGGCGTAGCGGGTACTATTTTTAACACCAAAGCCGTTATCAAACGAATGTTCGATGCTGGCGTTAAATGCCACTGTTCTGGTTTCAGTTGGGCTGAGGCTAGCATTGCCAAAAAAGATATCTTCATTGCCAATATCAAATGGGCGATTGTTGAGTGTTGAATTGCCTGCGCCATTGATAGAAGGCACGCCACGATCAGCGACACGTTTGTCTTTAAAGTATTCAGTGCTTAGGACAATTTTAGTCTTTTCATCTGGGCGAATTGTGACAGTGGGGGTAACACCAAAACGCTCAATATCAACGCCGTCACGATATGAGCCTGAATCTTCATAAACACCATTAATACGGAATGCGATTTCATCGTTTAGCGCTTGACCATAATCGCCAGAAACACGCTTGTAGTCATACGCGCCATAGCTGGCCATAAATTCAGCGACTGGATCCCAGCCTGCTTGTTTGCTGACACGATTAATTGCACCGCCCGCGCCACCACGGCCAAATGCCATGCCGTTTGGCCCTTTAAGCACTTCAAGACGGTCTGTATTGTAAAGGTCGCGATAAGTTTGCACATCGTCGCGCAAGCCATCAACAAACAAATCGCCAGTTGTGATATTGCCTCGGAAAACCAGTGCATCACGATTGCCTTCACCTTGCGCAGCTTGCACGCCTGGCACATATTGCACGGCTTGCGAAATGCTTTGAATAGACTGGTCTTTAATCAAATCTTGCGGGATAACGGTAATCGATTGTGGAGTGTCGCGTAACTCCGTATCTGTTCTGGTAGAAGAACTACTTTTTTTAGCGTTGTACCCTTTTACAGGCTGCGTATCGCTGATGCGAGAATCTACCGCGCGTTCAGCATCCGCCTTTACATTCACCTCTGGCAATTGATCAACTTTATCCACTACTGGCGTAACCTCTTCAGCCAACGCTATGCCAGCTTGCACAGCCAGCACAACCGCTAAATAAATTGATTTTTTACGGAAATTGTTTTTATAAGAACCCTGCACGGTAAAACTCCCTTAAGATAAGTAAATTGCCTACAGGAGATATACTCGTTGGCTATTAAGTTGATTAGTTAATAATTTTGTTAATGATAACTATTATCATTCAATAAATCAATCCAACATGATGAATTTAGCCTTATATTGCAAGAATTTATAACATTCTTGCAAAAAAACCACAGAGAAAATAAATCTCAGCCGCCACTCTGAACCAAGTGAGGAGTCTAATTTTTATAAATTAGCAAACTAGATAGATTTTTGTGTGAATGCTCGAAATAACAGTTACAAAGTATTCAGAACTTTAGAAATAAACATGTCCTGCAACCGCAAGCCAGTATTTGGCTTGCCCGTGAAATACACCAACTAAAGTTGGTTATTTACACGTCAAAGATTATTATTCATGCCCTGAAACCCGCATGGATATTGGCTCACAGGGCATCTATATTTAGGTGTTTTATTTAGCTTATATCGATTGCATGGTAAATGCGATAGCCAAGCCAACTGAGCTTGTTATCAAACCTGCCATTACCAAGCGTGATTTACGCATTTTAGTCCATAACAATGTGCCAGTAATTGACAGTATGATTAAAGCACCAGCCAAACTATCAATCAATAAAATCCAGCCCACATTCATGCCCACGCCTTTGTGCAAGCGGCTTAAAAACGCAAAGGCATTGGCATCTTGGCGTTTAACACTCACGAACTGATTTCCCACCAAATATTCAGTAGTCACTGAATATTGCGGCGTATGAAAATCGACCTTCCACAAAGCAGGCTGCTCAACGAGTACACCATTCCAAGTGACTTTTTTTGCAGGTTCATCTTCAATTTTTAATGGCGATTTTTTGATGTCTAGTTCTGCTTGTAGCCATATACTTAGCGCTTTGGCAGATGTTGGCTGTTGTGCAGGTAACTTAAGCTCAATATTGGTTTTTTCGTATTGCGCATAAGGTAGCTTCAGCACATTACGATGGTTTAGTAAAATGCCGCTTGCGCCAAATAGAAGCCCAAGGCCAGCACCCCACAGCCCAAGCCAGCCGTGGGTATTGCGTAGCCAACGTAAAAAATCACCGCGCTTTTTACGCTTTTCTTGCGCTATCATTTTTTCTCCGTCATTTTTTAACAACAGAAAGCGTGCTAACGTGGCGAATATTTTCGTAAGCCTCATTTTGATAACTGCCTTTGCTTGGCTCTAAATGAATCACTTCCAGCACATACAGACCTGCCCATGGCATGCTAAATGTGGCTTCGCCGTTTTCATCCGCATCCAACTCTTGCAGCCATTGATTCGGCGCCATCACTTTTAATTTTGCTTTAGCTAATGGTTTTCCATTCAAATTCACACGCACTTTATTATCGCCCAGCGGTTGAATATCCAGTGCATGGCTTGTAGCAGCTTCGGCTTTGCCAGTGCCAATACGCGCGTAATACATGGGCTTGGCGATACCATAATGATACTTGGTCATATCTTTCACCTTCATGCTAAGCTCATGCGCGATGACAGGCTGATTGTTCGCCCCTTCAATGGCAATAAAGTCTGCCGCACGTTTTGTAGCTACAGTCAGAGCCTTGTTATCTAGCGTCGTGGCTTCTGGCGCGGCAATGCTATCTAATCTGCCACCTGTTTTTTCGCGTAAGCCACCTTCGTATTCGCCAAAATAAAGCTTAGTTTGGCCGTCGGCTTGCTCTAACCAAATAAAATGCGCTGACACTGGCAATGAGATGAGCAACGCTGTAATTGCGCTTAATAATTTGAATTGTTTCATGGTGTTATCCTTAAATATGTAAATTATTTAAAATCGAATTTTAATGTCGCAAAAATACTGCGTGGGTCACCTGGCAAGGCACCTGCAAAAGTTGGGCTGGTGTAATAAGTTTTATCGGTTAAATTGTTCATCACAATCGCCGCTTCCCATTTAGGTTGTTTGTAGCCAACTACTGCATTAAATACCGTGTATGAAGGTATTTCGAATAAATTCAACTGATCTGCATATGATTCGCCTTTATGCACCGCACCAATACCAAAGCTTACGCCTTGTGCAAAGCCAGATTGAATTTGGTAATTACTCCACAAACTCAATATCTTTTCACTAACAGCCGTGGGCACATTGCCATATACGCTTCTATTTACAACACCAAATACCGCAGCACTGGCTACATTGCGCGATTTAGTTTCTGCATCCATAAACACTGCGTTACCCGTCAGCTTCCATCCTAGCATTGGGAATAGCTCAGCTTCAAACTCAATGCCTTTGGTTTCATCTTTACCATCAGGCGTAGTTACGGCAGAGCCAAATAGTGTAATAAAGTAGTCTTCGCGCTTGGTTTTAAATAGTGCTACGTTTAAATGGGCTTTGTCTTCAAAGAATGAAGTTTTTGCACCGACTTCAATTTGCTCTGAAGTTTCAGGTTTAAGTGCTATGCGTGTAGCCTCGGTGGCTAGGTTAATAAAACCGCCTTCGCTATACCCTGTATAAAACGCTAATTGACTATTAGGTTGATACACCGCGCCAATTGAGCCAGAAAATACATTGCTGGTTTCATCAACTTCACGGTACACATTGCTTTGTATGCCTTTATCTTCAAAGCTAACACGGTCGTTACGTAAACCAACCCGCACTTTAACTTGCTCAGTCAACTCAATTTGATCTTGTGCATAAAATGAAACCGTATCGCTTTTAATTTTGCGGTCAAAACTAGGCGTTGCTACCAAACCTGCCAGCGATGTTTCTGTTACAACAGGATTATTAACGTTAGCAATTGCAGGTAACGCGTAATCAATACGGCGGGTATCTGCGTCTGACTTGTTGAATTCTAAGCCACCAAGTAATGTGTGCTTGATGTTGCCTGTATTTACTTTCCAAGTCACTTCATTTTGAAAGGTTGTGTAACGCGCATCGTCAAACTGCTGACGCACATTACGCGTAAAGCTATTGGTGGCAGTAATATTACCCACCGCATTTCTTAATAAGTACAAATCGCGCTGGTCGTTAGTTAGCGCAGTACGCAAACTTACATTATCTGTAATTTTCCAATCGTGATTAATATTAATACGCGTAATTTTTTGGTCAGTATCATTAAACGGCGTGTAGTAACGTGTGTCGTCATCGACATTCGCAATTTTGCGTCTGTTATCAAACACAATGCCATAGTTGTCTGGCTTAATTTTAATCACGCGACGATCAACATCTAGCGTGAGTGTTTTTGTCTCGTCAATGTTCCAACGAATACTCGGTGAAAATTCAGTAATGTCGCGGTTCAAGCCACGATAGCCATCGGTACGCTCAGAATCCACAATCAAACGACCTGCGACGCCATCTGCAATTTTTCCTGTGAAATCAACAAAGCTATTAAATGTGCCAAAACTACCAAAGGTGGTACCTACCGATAGATTTGTTTTATCTTGCGGTTGCTTGCTCAGCACGTTAATCGTACCACCTGGGCCAACAGGACCAAACAAAGCCGAACCTGGCCCTTTTAAAACTTCAATTCGCTCAATATCATACATAGTGCGAAAATAATTATTTTGTGCTGTGCCATCTGGCATGGTGTCTCGCAAAAAACTGAGCGATAAGCCACGCGAATTAAAACTATCACCAAAGCCATAGCCGCCACCTAATTGGGGTTGCACACCGGGTGCATTGGCAATCATGGCTTGATTCATGTTTTGAATGCCTTGCTCTTCAAGCATCTCTGATGTGACTACCGACACACTGGCAGGAATATCGCGAATGGGTGTATCCGTTTTACTGCCTGAATAAACCTCATCATT